>NZ_WNXE01000002.1:93382-105971 GCF_010993615.1 Arhodomonas sp. KWT
TGGCATGGGCACGGTACTCGACGACGGCCGCATCGCGCCCAAGCGTCTCGTCGCCACCGGGTGAGGCCCGTGGGTGACGTAACGATCCGTTTCCCCGCGGTTTTGGTTGTTCCTCAGGCCGCCGCGGGGATAGAATACGCGTCTTTCGGGAACATCGAGATAACCAGGAGCAGTTGATGTCTTCTCTTTCTGCCGAGCAGAAACACGAAATCGTCAAGGATTTCGCGCGCACCGAGGGCGACACGGGTTCGCCGGAGGTCCAGATCGCGCTGCTGACCGCGCGCATCCAGCACCTCACCGAGCATTTCCAGACCCACAAGCAGGATCACCACTCCCGCCGTGGGCTGCTCAAGCTGGTCAACCAGCGTCGCAAGCTGCTGGACTACGTCAAGCGCAAGAACCGTGAGCGCTATCAGACGATCATCGAACGCCTCGGCCTGCGCAAGTAGGCCGAACGAAAGCTGCCCAGACAATGGATAGGCCTGTGATTCCTACTCCCGTCCAGAAGACGTTCCAGTACGGCGACCACACCGTAACGCTCGAGACCGGACGCATCGCGCGGCAGGCCAGCGGCGCGGTGCTCGTCAACATGTCGGACACGGTGGTGCTCGTCACCGTCGTGGGTAAGCAGGACGATGGCGAGCCCCGTCCCTTCCTGCCGCTGACGGTCAACTACCAGGAGCGGACCTATGCCGCGGGCAAGATCCCCGGCGGGTTCTTCAAGCGCGAGGGACGGCCTTCGGAGAAGGAGACACTGGTCTGCCGTCTGATCGACCGACCGATCCGGCCGCTGTTCCCCGCGGGCTTCACGAGCGAGGTCCAGGTCATCGCCACGGTTATCTCGATGAACCCCGAGGTCGACGCCGACATCCCGGCGCTGATCGGTACCTCGGCGGCTCTGGCGATCTCCGGCATCCCGTTCGAGGGGCCCATCGGTGCGGCCCGTGTCGGCTATCAGGATGGGCAGTTCGTGCTCAATCCGACCTTCAGCCAGATCGCGGCCTCCGACCTCGACTTGGTGGTGGCGGGCACGGAGGAAGCGGTGCTGATGGTCGAGTCGGAGGCGGACCGCCTCCCCGAGCAGACCATGCTCGATGCCGTGCTCTTCGGTCACGAGCAGATGCAGGCCGCGATCGGCGCGATCAAGGAGCTCGCCGCCGAGGCCGCCAAGCCCCGCTGGGACTGGGAGGCGCCGGCCAAGGATCAGGGGCTGGTCTCGCGCATGCAGGAGCTCGCGGGCGGTGAGCTCGCCGAGGCCTATCAGGTGGTGGACAAGCAGGAGCGCCAGGCCGCGGTCGGTGCCGTACGTGACCGCGTCGTTGCCGAGCTGACCGCCACCGAGGAAAATCCGGAGGGCTGGAGCGAGCGCGAGGTCGCCGATGCGTTCAAGTCCCTCGAGAAGCAGATCGTGCGCGGGCGCATCATCCGCGGCGAGCCGCGGATCGACGGGCGTGACAACAACACGGTACGGCCGCTGACCATCGAGGTCGGTGCGCTGCCCCGTACCCACGGCTCGGCGCTGTTCACGCGCGGCGAGACCCAGGCGATGGTCATCACCACGCTGGGTACCGGGCGCGATGCCCAGGTGGTGGACGCCATCGAGGGCGAGCGCAAGGAGCCGTTCATGCTCCACTATAACTTCCCGCCGTACTGCGTGGGCGAGACCGGCTTCATGGGCAGCCCCAAGCGCCGTGAGATCGGTCACGGCAAGCTCGCCAAGCGCGGCATCCAGGCCGTGATGCCGAGCAGCGAGGAGTGTCCCTACGTGATCCGCGTGGTCTCGGAGATCACCGAGTCCAATGGCTCCAGCTCCATGGCCAGTGTCTGTGGCACCAGCCTCTCGCTCATGGACGCGGGCGTGCCGATCAAGGCGCCGGTGGCGGGTATCGCCATGGGTCTGATCAAGGAAGGCGACGACTTCGCCGTGCTCACCGATATCCTCGGCGACGAGGATCACCTCGGCGACATGGACTTCAAGGTCGCCGGCTCCGAGGATGGCGTCACCGCGCTGCAGATGGACATCAAGATCAACGGGATCACCCGCGAGATCATGGAGAAGGCGCTGGAGCGCGCCCGCGAAGGCCGCATGCACATCCTCGGCAAGATGAACGAGGTGATCGCCGAGCCCCGCCAGGAGATGTCCGAGCACGCGCCGCGGCTGCTTACCCTGCGCATCGACCCCGAGAAGATCCGTGACGTCATCGGCAAGGGCGGCAGCACCATCCGCCAGCTCACCGAGGAAACCGGCACGAGCATCGACATCTCGGATGACGGCGTGGTTACCGTGGCCTCCACGGACGCCGCTGCCGCCAACGAGGCGCGCCGGCGCATCGAGCTGCTCACCGCGGACGTCGAGGTCGGCCGCATCTACGAGGGCCGGGTGATCAAGCTCATGGACTTCGGCGCGTTCGTGAACATACTGCCGGGTCGCGACGGGCTGGTGCACATCTCCCAGATCTCCAACCGCCGTGTCGAGAGCGTCGCCGACGAGCTCTCCGAGGGACAGGTGGTGCGCGTGAAGGTCCTGGAGGTGGACCGCCAGGGCCGGATCCGGCTGAGCATCAAGGCGGTGGAGGAGGCCGACGCCTGACGGGCGCCGGTTTCTGAAACATGCGAAAAAGGGGCCGTAAGGCCCCTTTTTTTGGTTCATCGCATATTGCCGGGAAAGACGGTTTCCGGGGATGGCATGTTCGCGCTGTCTCCGCCGTTCGTTGACAGCGCACCACGCGATTCTAGACTCACAGTGTACTCCTCGTTTCGCGAAGGAGGACACAAAAATGTCCAACTATCCCCGTGAATCCGCCTCTTTCCCGCGGCGTTGTGCCACTGCGCTCCTCGCCGCCTGCCTGGTGACGGGCACCGCATGGGCCGCCGGCGAACCGCCGGCCCCCGACTTCTCCAAGACCCAGTACGGGGACATGAGCTTCCCCGAGCAGTTCCCCGACGGCACGAGCATCAGCATCACCCAGTGGAGCCACTTCGTGCCCCGCTATGACCAGTGGTTCAAGCAGTACGCCCAGGAATGGGGTGACGCGCATAACGTCGACGTCACGGTGAATTTCATCAACATCGCCGATCTGGCCTCGACCCTGTCCGCGTCGATCTCCGCCGGCGAGGGGGCGACGCTGTTCGAGATGGTGGCCCCGCCGACCGCGTTCATCGACGGGCTCAAGCCGCTGAACGACGTCAACAAGGCCGCCGCGACGGAGTTCGGCGAGCGTGCCGGCACCTGCGAGCGTTCCAGTTACCTGCCGGCGAAGGACATGTGGTACGGCTTCTGCCACGGCTGGGTGCCGGACCCGGGTGACTACCGTCGCTCTCTGTGGAAGGACGCCGGTTACCCCGATGGCCCGCAGACCTACGCGGACCTGCTCGAGGGCGGCGGCAAGATCTTCCAGAAGACCGGCACGCCGGTTGCCGTGGGGATGTCGCCGGAGATCGACTCCGAGTTTTATGCCCGCGCGCTGATCTGGTCCTTCGGCGGCTCGATCCAGGACGAGAACGGCAATGTCACCTTCGACTCGCCGGAGGTCGTCGAGGCCGTGAAGTTCCAGAAGCAGCTCTTCGAGAACGCGATGACCCCGGAGGTCTTCGCGTGGAACGCCGCCTCCAATAACCAGACTTTCATCGGCGGTTCCGCCTCATATATCCAGAACTCCATCTCCTTCTACCGCAGTGCCCAGGAGAGCTCGCCGGACGTGGCCGCAGACACCGGCTTCCGGCCGGGCCTGAAGGGACCGCGGGGTGACGTGAAGATGCCGGCCCACGTGTGGTTCATCCACACCATGCCGGAGTACGTCACCGACGAGACCAAGATCCAGGCGGCGAAGAAGTTCATGCTCGATCTCGAGCACAACTATCCGTCCGCGAGCTACTACTCCAAGTTCTACAATTTCCCGGCCTTTACCTCCCAGGTGCCGCAGCTCTTCGGTGATGACAGCTGGCTGAACGACGATCCGTGGGGCGCGGAGCCCCCGGACAAGCTCGGTCTGTTGAAGACCGCCGAGGACTGGACCGCGTGGCTGGGCTACCCGGGCTATGCCAACCCTGCTGTCAGCGAGGTGTACCAGTCGCACCTGATCTCCAGCATGATGGCAGACGTCGCCCGTGGCGTGAAAACCCCGGAGCAGGCGGTGGAGGACACTGCCGGGGAGATTCGCGCCATCTTCGAGAAGTGGCGCGAACGCGGCTACGTGGGCGGCGGCTGAGCAGCGCCGATGTCCATGGCCCGCCCCCGGCCGGGGCGGGCCGGCTCCCCCGAAATGAGTCCCGCTGCGCCGGCCCGTTCCGGTGCGGCGGGCGATGATCCATGATTGTATTAACGGGGCGAACGGCGACATGGCGGTACTCGAGACTCGTGGCCTCAAGAAGCACTTCGGCCGCATCCGCGCGGTGGACGGCATCGACCTCACGTCCACGGACGGCGAGCTCCTCGCCATCCTCGGACCGTCCGGCTCCGGCAAGAGCACGCTGATGCGCATGGTTGCCGGGCTCGAGGAGCCGAGTGCCGGCGACATCCTGGTGGACGGACGCTCCATCGTTGGCATCCCGCCCAAGCGGCGCAACGTCGCCATGGTCTTCCAGAGCTTCGCGCTGTATCCGCACATGAGCGTGCTGGAGAACATCCGTTTCCCGCTGGTGGCGCGCCGGGTACCCGCCGCGGAGCAGCGTGAGAAGATCGACTGGGTGACCGGTATCCTGGATATCGGCGATCTGCTCGAACGCCGGCCCACCCGGCTGTCCGGCGGGCAGATGCAGCGGGTGGCGCTGGCCCGGGCGCTGGTGCGCGACCCGGAGCTATTCGTCTTCGACGAGCCGCTGTCCTCGCTGGACGCCCAGATCCGGAGCCAGGCACGCGGGGAGCTGCGCGAGCTCCACGACCGTACGCAGATCACCACGCTCTACGTCACCCACGATCAGCTCGAGGCCCTCGGGCTCGCGGACCGGGTGGCGGTGGTGCACAACGGCTGCATCCAGCAGCTGGGCACACCGCGAACGCTCTACGAGGATCCCGGCAACCTCTTCGTGGCCGGCTTTATCGGTGATCCACCCATGAACCGTCTCGATCTCGGTGACAACGTCATCCTCGGTGTGCGCCCGGAGCACCTGCTTCTCGAGCACGGCGAGGAGGACCCCGGGGAGGTGGCGCTGCGCCTCGAGGTCGAGCTGGAGCACCTGGAGTTCCTCGGTGCGGAGTGGCTGATCTACGCTGCCGTGTGCGCCGGCGTCCCCGAGACCGGGCGGCGGCGTCCGCGGGTGATCGCGCGGCTGCGGCAGGCGGAGCCGCCGAGCATGGAGACCGGTCAGCGCCGGACCCTGGTCGTGCGCCGGGCGAACGCGCGCTACTTCGATGCCGAGAGCGGCGAGCGCCGGTCTGCCCCGTCGGGGGTGGCGGCATGAGTGCCGCGGCGCAGGGCGGCTGGTTCGCCCGCGCGGGGGACGCCCTGGAGCGGCCACGGGTCCTCGGCACCGTCATGCTCGCGCCGGCGGTGCTCTATATCGTCGCCTTCGTGGCGGTGCCGTTCTGCATCGCCATCGCGCTGAGTTTCAGCGATGCCACCGTCGGCGATCCCACGATCAGCAGCTTTGTCGGCCTGGAGAATTTCCGTGCGGTGATGCAGCAGGAAGCGTTCATGAGCGCGCTGCGCAACAGCATCATCGTCACCGTCGCTACCGTCGTGGGCATCGTGGTGCTGGCGACTATCGCCGTGGAGATCCTGGCGCGGGAATTCCCCGGCCGGCGGCTCGTGCAGGTGCTGTTCATGCTGCCCTGGGCGATGCCGGTGGCGCTCGCGGCCATCACCTGGCTGTGGCTGCTGGACTCGCAGTTCAGCCCGATAGACTGGCTGCTGGTACAGCTCGGCCTGCTCGGGCCGGGCACACCGCTGGGGCCGGCAAAGCACCTCTATTACCTCGGCCGGGAGTGGCTGGGGCTGGGTTCGGTGGTGTTCGTCGATATCTGGCGCACCCTGCCGCTGGCGACGATCATTGTCCTCGCCGGCCGGCTGTCCATCCCCCGGGAGCGGCTGGAGCAGGCCCAGATCGACGGCGCCGGATTCTTCCGGGTGCTCCTGCGCATCATTATTCCGGCACTGGCGCCGGTGCTCATCGTGGCCATCCTGTTCACTGCGCTGCTGGTCATCGGCGAGATGTCCACGGTGGCACTGCTCACCCGGGGCGGGCCGGGGCACTCGGGCCAGATCCTGCCCTACTGGGCCTATCTCAAGGGCATCGAGAGCGGCGACCTCGCCCAGGGGGCCGCCGTGTCGCTGTTTCTCTTCCCCGTGCTCGCGGCGGCGGCGATCGTGGCGCTGCGTTTCGCCGCACGGCTGCACCGCGACTGAGGTGACGGGCATGCGCAGGCAGGCGAGAAAAACCGGGTTCTACACGGCGGTCGTGCTGCTGGTACTGTTCTCGATACTGCCGATCGCCTATGCCGTGCTCACGATCTTCAAGAAGGAGTCGGAGCTCTTCGACCCGGGGTCGAACCCGTTCCTCTACGAGCAGGGCGCGACCCTCAAGCACCTGGTGTTCCTGTTCACGGGCACGCCGTTCCCCACCTTCCTGTGGAACTCGCTGGTGATCGGGGTGTTCGTGGTCGCGATCACGGTGGTGCTGGCGGTGCCGGCGGCCTACGCCCTCGCGCGGCTCACCGGGCGCTGGGGCGAGAGCTCGGGCATGGCGATTTTCCTCGTCTACCTCATCCCGCCGACGCTGCTGTTCATCCCGCTGTTCCGCATCGTGGTGTGGCTGGGGCTGGCGAACAGCATCTGGTCGCTGGTGGTGGTCCTGCCCACCATCACGGTGCCCTTCTGTACGTGGCTGCTGCTGGGCTTCTTCCGCTCGGTGCCCCGGGAGCTCGACGAGGCGGCGCTGCTGGACGGCTGCTCGCGCTTCACCGCGTTCCGCAAGGTCGTGCTGCCCCAGGCCCTGCCGGGCATCGGGGCATGCATGGTGTTCGCGTTCTCGCTGTCGCTGTCGAATTATATCTACTCCGTGACCTTCATCAGCGAGAGCGCCTCGCGCAACCTCAGCGCCGGCGTGCCCACGGAGCTGATCCGCGGCGATGTCTACTTCTGGCCTTCGCTGATGGCGGCGACGGCGATCGTGGCGATCCCGCTGGGGCTCGCCTACGGGCTGCTGTTCGACTACCTGGTCCGTGGCTTCCAGAGCGCGGAGACGGGATAGGGCGGCTCAGGCGAACAGCCCGTGGAGGAACCAGCCGCGGGCATGGCCCCTTTCGCGGTAGACCCACAGCCGTTCCCCGCCGGGGTTGCTGGCCACGTAGTAGTCGCGGGCCACGTCCTGGCCGTCCCACCAGCCGGACTCGATGCGCTCCGGCCCGTCGTGGAGGGTGAGGGGGCCGTGCCATGCGGGCGTCTCGGCGCTCACGGTCAGTGCCCGGGGCGGGTCCAGCAGCCACAGCGGGCGTGCGGGGTTGGGGGCCGGCGTCCCGCCGCCGCGGCCGGGGGCGACGTAATGCCAGGCACGCTCGGGTCGATGCTCGCTGCGGGTGTGCAGGCCGTTGACCGTCTCCTCGCCCAGGCGCGTGGAGAGCCGTTCCACCAGGCCGTGCCACGGCGTCTCTTCCCGGGCGCCGGGCAGGAGTGCCGGCGATTCCGGGGCCAGTGGCTGGAGGTCGCCGGCCAGCAGGGTGAGTGACTGCACGGGGCCGGACAGGGCCAGGCGTTCCAGGCGTTCGCGGGCGAGGGTGAGCAGGTGTGCGGCATCGCGGCTCGGGGCGAGCAGGCCGACGCGGGCGGTGCTCGCCCCGCGGGGGACGTGGTGGAGCCGCAGCTCCAGGCGCTGGACCCCCCGGCCGAGCCCGCTCAGGTAGCCGCAGAGCTCGCCGAGCAGTCGTTCCAGGCCCCTGGCGATCAGCTCCCGGTCGCCGCTTTCCCGGGGCAGGGTGATCTCGGCGCGGTAGCGCGGCGGGGGCTGCCAGGGGTGGCGCGGGTCGGCGTGACGGCCGTGGGCGCGGTCGAGCTGGCGCAGCAGGGTATGGCCGAAGCGCCGGGCGAGGCCGTCCCGGGGCAGGGCGAGGACGTCGCCCAGGGTCTCGCAGCCGAGGCCGGTGAGCTCTTCATGGTGGCGGGGCTGTTCCAGCGCGAGGACCGCCACGGGCAACTGGGTCAGTGCCGCATCGCTCTCGGTCTGCGTCGTCGCGGCCGTCGTGTCGCCGGCGCGCGCAAGCAGCCAGGCGGCGGTAGGGGTCGGGGCGAGGCTGGTCAGCGGCCGGTAGCCGAGCCCCGCCACGCCGTCGGCGATCGTCGTGCGCAGCCGCTCCAGTCCGCCGAAGTAGCGCAGGCTGCCGCCGATCTCCAGCAGCAGGGCGTCCGGGCGCTGGGGGCTTACCACCGGGGTGAACTGCAGCGACCAGGCGGCGAGCTGACGCAGGGCCCGAGCCTCCGCGGCCGGATCGCGTTCGTGGCAGAGCAGCCGGGGCACCAGGGCCCGGGCGGCGCTGACGCGCTGGCCCGGTGCCACCCCGGCGCGGCGGGCCGGCCGGTTGGCCGCCGATACCGTACCGCCTTCGGCGACCACGCGGGCATCGTCGTCGCCTCCGGCCCGCTGGAAGACCTCCAGCGCCAGCTCCGGCACCCGCAGGCACAGCCACAGCGTCATGGGGCCATTCTCCGCCGGCATCCGGCGCTCAGCCCCGGGGCACCAGCCCCAGCTCGATCTGTGCAGCCCGCGGCCGGCCGCCGCCACGGCGGTGCGGTGCCGGGCGCGGTGTCGCGGCATTGCGTACCGGGGCCGGTCCGGCCGCCTCGCGTGCCGCCGGTGGTGCGCTGACCGCGGCGGGCACCGCCGGGGCGGCCTCAGTCTCCGGGTAGAGGACCCGGCGCCGGCCGCCGCCGCGGCACTTGAGCAGCTCCATGCGCAGGCCGCGGTCGTCCCGGTCCAGGTGCAGCCGCAGGGCCGCCGGCGAGGCGCTGCTGCGGTTGCTCTCGCGGCGGAAGATCAGCCCGAGGCTGTCGCCGGCCTCGGCGGCGAGCTGCAGGCGGCGCAGGCTCGCGGTGTCCACCTGCCGCGGCCAGGCGAGCACGGCCCCGCAGGTGCCGGCGCGCAGGGCCTGTTCCACGGCCCACAGGGCGTCGGTCCCGCTGCGGGGGTGGATCAGCAGCAGCCGGCCCAGATCGAGTCCCTGGGCGGTGAGCGCCGGTGCGTAGGGGACGAAGGGCGGGGCGATGAAGGCCACCCAGCGCCCCTGGCGCGCGATCTCCGCCAGCGCGGGCATCAGCAGCCGGAGCTCGCCGATGCCGTGGTGCTCGTGGAGGACCTCGGTGAGCGCGCCCCGGGGCCAGCCGCCCCCGGGCAGCACTGCGTCCAGGGCCGGGTGGCCGGTGGTGACATGACGCCCGTCCGGCCCGTCGCCCGTGGCGCCGGCCCGCCAGATACCGGGCTGACGGAGCAGCTCCTCGACCGCTTCGCTCATGGCTGACTCTCCTCAGAGCGCGGGGCGGATGACACCCACCCCGATGCCCTCGATGGCAAGGGATTCGACTCGCAGATCCACCTCGATGGGGCGGAATGCGTCGTTTTCGGGCAGCAGCTCCACGTGGGGGCCACGGCGGCGGAAGCGCTTCACCGTGACCTCGTCGTGCAGGCGTGCCACCACGATCTGGCCGTCCCTTGCCTCTTCGGTGCGCTGCACCGCCAGGAGATCGCCGTCCAGGATCCCCGCGTCCTGCATGCTCGCGCCCCGGACCACCAGCAGGTAGTCCGGACGCCGGTCGAACAGCGCCTCGGTGATCGCGTAGCGCCGCTCGATGTGCTCCTCCGCCAGGATCGGGCTGCCGGCGGCGACCCGGCCGACCACCGGCAGGCCCTCGCCGGTGTCGTCGCCTGCGTCGCCTTCATCGGTCTCCATACCGATCAGGCGGATGCCCCGGGAGGCCCCCCGGCGCATCTCGATGACCCCCTTGCGCGCGAGTGCCCGCAGGTGCTGCTCCGCGGCGTTGGGCGAGCGGAAGCCGCAGGCGCGGGCGATCTCGCTGCGCGTCGGCGGGTAGCCCGTCTCCGCGATGCAGCGGCGGATCAGCGCCAGTATCTCGGCCTGTCGGGGGGTCAGTTCGTTCATGCATCCTCCGGTTACTGTATAAATATACAGTATCTTCGCCGGCTGGCAAGCCCGGTTGAGTACCGGGCATTCATGGGAATACTGTAAATATATACAGCAATCCGCGAAACCCCGTGATGGACGACGAGACCGCCGCCTACGCCGAGCTCTACTGCCTGAGCAACTTCAGCTTCCGCCGCGGGGCCTCCCATCCCGGCGAGCTGATGACGCGCGCCGCCGAGCTGGGGTACACGGCCCTGGCGGTGACCGACGAGTGCTCCGTCGCCGGCGTGGTGCGGGCGCACATGGCCGCCCGGGAGACGGGGCTGGCGCTGATCGTCGGCAGCGAGTTCGTGCTCGAGGACGGCACCACGCTGGTGGTGCTCGCCCCCGACCGCCGTGCCTACGGCCAGCTGTGCGCGCTCATCAGCCTGGCGCGGAGCCTGGCCCCGAAGGGGGCCTACCGCCTGGGGCGCGCGGAGCTGGCCGGGGCGCTGCCGGACTGCCTCGCCATCCTGTGGGTGACCCCGGCGCTGACGGAGGAGACGGCGGCGTGGTTTGCCGGATGCTTCCCCGGCCGGGGCTGGCTCGGCGTGGGGGCCCTGCGCGACGGCTCGGACGCCGAACGGCTGCGTGTCAGCGCCCGGCTGTCCGCGGCCACCGGGGTACCGCGACTCGCCTGCGGCGGGGTGCTGATGCATCGCCGTGGCCGGCGAGCCCTCCAGGACACGCTCACCGCGATCCGCCTCGGCCGTCCGCTGGCCGAGCTCGGCACGGCCCTGGCCGGTAACGGCGAGCGCCACCTGCGTTCCCGCCGCGAGCTCGCGCGGCTGTTCCCGCGGCCCCTGCTGGAGGAGGGGGTCCGGGTGGCGGCGCGCTGCCGCTTCTCGCTCACGGAGCTGCGCTACGAGTACCCCGACGAGCTGACAGGGGAATACGCGACGCCCGGTGAACGGCTGCGCGCGCTGGTGGAGGCCGGACTGGCGGATCACTGGAAAGACGGCGTGCCCGGGGAGGTGCGCCGGCAGGTGGAGCACGAGCTCTCGGTCATCGCCGGCATGGGCTATGAGCCGTACTTCCTCACGGTCCACGACGTGGTGGAATTCGCCCGCCGCCGCGGCATCCTCTGCCAGGGGCGGGGCTCGGCGGCGAACTCCGTGGTCTGCTACTGCCTCGGCATCACCGCCGTGAACCCCACCCGTCAGCAGCTGTTATTCGAGCGTTTCATCTCCCCCGAGCGGGGCGAGCCGCCGGACATCGACGTGGACTTCGAGCACGAGCGCCGCGAGGAGGTGATCCAGTACATCTACCGCCGCTACGGTCGCGAGCGCGCGGCGCTGGCCGCCACGGTGATCACCTACCGCCCGCGCAGCGCCCTGCGCGACGTGGGCCGTGCGCTCGGTCTGGGCCAGGACCAGCTCGAGCGGCTGGCCGGTGCCATGCAGTGGTGGGACGGGGGCACCATCGGCGACGAGCGTGTGCGCGAGGCCGGCCTGGACCCCGAGAGCCCGGTGGTGCACCGGCTGATCGTGCTCGCCCGCGAGCTGCTGGGTTTCCCCCGTCACCTCTCCCAGCACGTGGGCGGGTTCGTGATCTCCCGCGGGCCGCTGGCGGAGCTGGTGCCCACGGAGAACGCCGCCATGGCCGGGCGCTCCGTGATCCAGTGGGACAAGGACGACCTGGAGGCCCTGGGACTGCTCAAGGTGGACTGCCTGTCGCTGGGCATGCTCACCGCGATCCGGCGCTGCTTCGAGCTCGTCGCGCGCCACCACGGCCGGTCCCTGGGCCTGGGCGACATCCCGGAGGGCGACCCGGCGGTCTACGACATGATCGGCCGGGCGGACACGGTGGGGGTGTTCCAGGTGGAGTCCCGGGCGCAGATGGCGATGCTCCCCCGCATGCGGCCGCAGACCTTCTACGACCTGGTGGTGGAGATCTCCATCGTCCGGCCGGGTCCCATCCAGGGCGACATGGTCCATCCCTATCTGCGCCGTCGCGAGGGGCTGGAGCCGGTGGACTACCCCAGCGAGGCGGTGCGCGAGGTGCTCGAACGTACCTACGGCGTGCCCATCTTCCAGGAGCAGGTCATGCAGCTTGCGGTGGTGGCCGCCGGCTTCACCCCCGGCGAGGCGGACGGACTGCGCCGGTCCATGGCCGCCTGGCGCCGCAAGGGTGGGCTCGGGCCGTTCCGCGAGCGGCTGGTGGAGGGCATGCGCGAGAGGGGGTATGACGTTGACTTCGCCGAGCGGGTGTTCCAGCAGATCCTGGGCTTCGGCGAGTACGGCTTCCCGGAGAGCCATGCGGCGAGCTTCGCGCTGCTGGTCTATGTCTCCGCCTGGCTCAAGCACCACTACCCCGCGGCGTTCACCGCGGCGCTGCTCAACAGCCAGCCCATGGGGTTCTACGGCCCCGCCCAGCTCGTGCGTGACGCCCGGGAGCACGGCGTGGGCGTGCGCCCGGTGGACGTGGCCGTCAGCGAGGCCGCCTGTACCCTGGAGCCGTCGCCGGACGACGGGCCGGCGCTGC
>NZ_WNXE01000002.1:106071-109527 GCF_010993615.1 Arhodomonas sp. KWT
ACTCGGGCTGAGCCTGGTGCGGGGGTTGTCCGCGGGCGGTATCGAGCAGCTGCTCACGGCCCGGCGCGGGTGTGCCTTCGATGACGTCACGGATCTCGCCCGGCGTGCCTCGCTGGAACGCCGGGATCTCAAGGCCCTGGCCGCGGCGGGGGCCCTGGCCGGGCTGGCCGGTCACCGCCGCCGGGCCCGCTGGGCGGTCCTCGGTGTGGAGCCGGAGCTGCCGGTGCTGCGGGGCACGGCGATCGAGGAGCCGGCCCCGGCGCTGGCGCCCCCCGGCGAGGGCGAGACCCTGGTGGCGGACTACGCCAGTACCGGCGTGAGCCTGGGCCGCCATCCCCTGGCCCTGCTGCGCCCGCACCTCGCCCGGCGGCGCTTCCGCACCGCCGCCGCGCTGCGGGAGGTCGGCCACGGCCGGCTGGTGCGGGGGGCCGGTCTCGTCATTACCCGCCAGCGGCCCGGCTCCGCCGGTGGGGTGACCTTTCTTACCCTGGAGGACGAGACCGGCGTGGTGAACGTCGTCGTCTGGCAGGCCACCGCCGAGCGTTTCCGTCGCGCCGTGGTCGGCGGGCGGCTGCTCGGCGTGATCGGCACCTGGGAGCGCCGGGGCGAGGTCATGCACCTCGTCGCCGGGCGCATCGAGGATCACTCCCGGCTCTTGGGGCGGCTGGTCACCCGCAGCCGGGACTTCGCCTAGCCCGCCGGGGTTGCCCCGCGGCTGCCACCCGGCGATACGGGCGCATGCTATCCCGGCTGGCCGTCCGCCCGCGGCGCGTTCAGCACCGGGGCATAGGCGACGACGAAGATCCCGAAGGAGGCGATCCAGGCCGCCCCCGCCAGGTGCAGGGCGCCGGTGGCACCAGTGGCGGCGGAGGTGAGTCGGGCGAGCACCGCCAGCGTGATCAGCGCGTAGATCGCGCGTCCCCCCGGGCGCAGCAGCAGCCCCCGGGCGGTGTGGGCGACGGCCACCCGCGTCATCACCCCGAGGATGAGCGTGCCGATGGCGCCGACGCCCAGGGCGTGGATCCAGGCCGCCGGCGGCACGGCGGGGACGAACGGGGTCAGGCCCTTGAGCAGCAGCGCCACCGGGATCCAGGCGTAGCCCAGGTGGAGGATCCACATCAGCGGATCGCCGACGGTGTGCCAGCCCCGCCAGCCGATCACCCGGGCCGCGTGCAGCGCCGCTGCGACGAGGGCGAGCACCGCGGTCACGCGGCTGCCGGGGGCGAGGGCGTCGGCAGCGAGCACGGCGACCAGCGCCAGCAGGGCCGCCCGGTCGAGCCGGGGCTGGCGGCGTATGAGCTCAGGGTCCCGTCCCTGACGCCGCAGCCAGTTGCCGGAGAATGCCGGGATGATCCGCCCGCCGATCACGGCCATAAGGATGGCGGTGAGATCGAGGGCGAGGTACTCCCCGGTACGCGCCAGTCCTGGCGCGACCCCGGCCATGGCGAGATGCAGGCATAGGTTGCCGAGGGCGAATACGGCCAGCACGGCCACCAGCGGCAGGTTGCGCCGGTTGCCGTGCCGCCAAAGCGTGCGCAGTGCCACCAGGGCCAGGGCCGGCAGGAAGGCGAGGTCGATGATGGCCGCCGGGACCACGGGTATGACGCCGCCGTACAGCGCCATCGCCAGCCGGCCGGCGAGCCACAGCGCCGCGAGGCCGAGCAGCCGGGCCCCGGTGGGCGGCGGAGCCCCCGTCCAGTTCGCCATCGCCGTGAGCAGGAAGCCGGCGACCGCGCCCGGCACCAGCCCGTAAAGCATCTCGTGGGCGTGCCACCACAGTGGCGAGGTCGCTGCCGGCAGCCGGATCGATCCGGTGAGCACACCGAGCCATACGGCGATGACCACGACCGCGAACAGCGCCGTCAGGAGAAAGAAGATCCGGAACGGATAGGCCAGTAGATGGGAGCGGGGCATGGGATCACCGACACGTTTTAAGATGTATCAAATATACCTTTTAAAGGCCGGTCTGAACACCACCGGCGATCCCGCCGGAGCGGGCTCAATGGCGGTGGGCCGAGATCGCGTAGGTGTCGCCCGAGGCGCTCTTGGCGCGATACATCGCCATGTCCGCGGCACGGATGAGGTTATGCCCGTCCTCGCCGTCCCCGGGAGCCAGCGCGATACCGATACTGGTGCCCACGCGGAAGGTATGGCCGTTCACTGTCACGGGGGAGTCCATGGCGTAGAGCAGCTTCTCGGCCACCGTCACCGCGTGCCGGAGCTCGCGGATGTCCTCCAGCACGATCGTGAACTCGTCGCCGCCCAGCCGGGCGACGAAGTCCCCGTCGCGCAGGGTGTTGCGCAGGGTGGTGGCGAAGTGGGCGAGCAGGCGGTCGCCGGTGTCGTGACCGTAGGCGTCGTTCACGCGCTTGAAGCCGTCGATGTCCAGGAACAGTACCGCCAGCATCCGGTCCGTGCGCCGGCGAGCGAGACTCAGTGCCAGGTGTTCCTCCAGCGCGGCGCGGTTGGGTACCCCGGTGAGCGGGTCGAAGTGTGCCAGGTAATCCAGGCGTTGCTCGGCGGCTTTCCAGCGGGTGACGTCGGTAATGGTGACGATGTTGTTACGGATGTTCGGTGCTTCACTGTCGCGGACGCCGATGACATTCACCCAGGCGACGAAGGTGCTGCCGTCCGGGCGCTGCGAGGCGATCTCGCCCTGCCAGCGCCGGCCCGCTGCCAGCGCCCGGTGCACCTCGCCGGCGAGCGCTTCGCTCCGTGCGGGGGCGAGGGCCCCGAGGATGTCGCTGCCGAGCAGCTCGCCGGCCCCGATACCGGTGATCTCCGTGACCGCGGCGTTGGCGCGCAGGACACGGTTGTCCGCGCCGGTGATCAGCAGGCCCTCGGCGGCGTTCTCGAAGATGCGGTCCGACAGGCGCAGGTCGTGCTCGAGGCGTTTGCGTTCGGTGATGTCGCGCAGGCTTGCGAGATAGCCCGTCCGTCCCTGCCAGGGAATGCCGGCTACCGCCATTTCCGCGACCCGGGGCGGCCGTTCCGGCGGCAGGACGTCGATCTCCGTGCGGGCGGCGGTCAGGGGAAAGCCGAATGGCGAGTGCACGAGTTCGTTGTGACCACGGCCGAACAGACGAAGCGCCGCGGGGTTGGCATAGCGGATGATCCCGTCGGGGTCGATCACCACCAGCGCGTCGCTGCTGTGCTCGACGACGCGGTGCAGCAGCTCCGGGCCGCCGTCGTCGGGGCCGGCGATGACCGGCGGCCCCCCGTCGATGCCCAGCGCCGGCGGCAGACCGGGAACCGGGCGCCGCGACGGTGAGTGGCCTGTCGGGATCTGGCAGTTCGGCATTGCTTGTTCTCCGCTGTCTCCCGGGGGCCCCCGGGATGCCGGCGGCGCCTGCTGCGTCGGTGCGTTATGCCACGCTTACGCGTGTCCCCGGCCCACGGGAATGAGGGCCAGGCTATGGAGGACCTGGTCGTGATCGGAGAGATCGCCGATGATCC
>NZ_WNXE01000002.1:109624-110804 GCF_010993615.1 Arhodomonas sp. KWT
CCGGCGCACCGGCGGCGGGAGCTCCTTGATGAGGGTGGGGGTCGCCACCACGTGCTCGTGCTCCGCGGCCTCCGGGTTTTCGATCACGTCGATGACCTCGAGCGCGTAGCGGCCGCCCAGGTCCTCCTGGCAGATCTGGCGCAGATCGGCGATCGCGCGCCGGGAGCGTGGCGTATGGCCGGCGATGAAGAGCCTGAGCAGGTAACCGGAGGCCATGGGTCGTCCCTGATGCGTGACCATGCGTCTGCGGGATGTCGACTACCTCACAGCGCGGTTTGGCGAAGCAACATAGCCGTGGCGGCGGGGACGGTCAAGCGCCCTGTCCCGGAAAACGGATGGGATGCCGGGGCCGGCGGGGGTTGCCGCGCCGGCCCCGGGGAGGGGGTCACCGGGGCTCGGTCGCCGGCTGTGCCGAATCTCCGTTGCCTTCCAGCCGGAGGTAGGCCTCGAGCTCGTCGCGTACCGCCGGGTCGAGATCCCCGGGGTGAGTGATGCGCATGTAGAACACGGTGAAGTAGACCACCTTCACCGACGTCACCAGGCGTTCGAACATGGCGCTGAACCCCTTGCACAGCCATATCGCCACCAGCGCCGGCAGCCAGTTGAAGTGCAGCGGCCCATCCGGCAGCCAGCCGGCCCCGAAGTCACCCAGCGCGGCACGCAGCGAGCCGGCGTAGAACGCGGACATCCCGTCACCGATCCACAGCCCCCAGAGTACGGCCACCACGGCGGCGAGGAGGTAGAGCGGCGCCACCAGCGTGCCCGCTGCGCGCGCGGCGAGATCGATGCCGAACACGCCCACCAGGCTCTCCGGTACGCGGTCGCGGAGGTCACGCATCTGCGAGATACCCTCGCGCACGCCCACGCCGTCCACCGCGATGGCGGGCAGCAGGTAGTGGTTGACCAGGTCCCAGACCTCGGTGAGACCGGCAAGCATGGCCGTTACCAGCCCCGAGATCAGCCCGGACTTCTCGCTGTTGCTGTTGCGGCGGGAGGCGACGAAGCCGAAGACCATGTCCAGCAGCGCCAGCCGGCGGTAGCCGTGTCGGCAACTACGGGCATGGGCCCGGGCCTCGGTGGACTCGGGGGACCGGCCCTGGACCGCCTCCGCCACCAGCCAGCTCTGCTGGATCTCCAGGCGGTTGTAGAAGAAGAACTTGTAGAAGAAGAGCACGACCGC
>NZ_WNXE01000300.1:0-2428 GCF_010993615.1 Arhodomonas sp. KWT
CCCTGCGAGCAGGACCGCCGCTGCGTCTACGTCCGGCTCACCGGCGAGGGCGAGGCACTGTTCGACGAGGTCTTCCCGGCCCACATGGCGCACCTCGGCGACCGGCTCGACGCCCTCTCCCCCGAGGAGCTGGAGACCGTGGAGCACAGCCTCCGCCGCCTGGCCTCGGCGCTGTCGGGGCATGCCGGGGATGCCGAATCGGGTGAGCGCGTCATCGGCAACCAGGGCCGGGGCTAGCCCGAAGGCGACAGCAGCATCTCCGCCCGGAAGTCGGCGCTCCGGTCGACGGTCCCGCCGGAGACCATGAACACCCCGTCGCCGGTGTAGTGCACCGTCCGCGGCCACGCCGGCGCCGGTTTCACCCAGGCGCGCACGATCTCCCAGACGAAGAAGTTGTAGTCCGGGACCAGGCGGTCCCCGGCCAGCCGGCACTCGAACGCCGCGTGGCACTCGCGGATCAGCGGCGCCGCCACGACCTCACCCGACGCCGGCGTGAGGCCGAAGCGCTCGAACTTGTCCACCGAGGCGCCGGTGGTATTGCCCACGCCCACCACCGCGTCGAGCAGCTCCAGGGTCGGCAGGTTGATGACGCACTCGCCGGCCTCGCGGATCAGCCCGAAGCTGTGGTTGCCCGCGGAGATCATGCAGCCGACGAGCGCAGGCGAGAACTCCATGACCGTGTGCCAGCCGAGCGTCATCACGTTGCGTCCGCCCGCCCATGCCGAGGACACCAGCACCACGGGCCCCGGCTCCAGGTAACGCCGCGCGCGTTCGACGGGATACGGCTGCCAGTAATTCCCTGCCATGGTCATTCCTCCCCCGCCGCCTCCTCGCGGGAGGGCAGCGTGCGCTGCATCTCGCGCACGGGGTGCTGGCGCCATTCCGGGTGTTCCCGCCGGAGCTGCCGCGCGACCCGCAGTGAGCGGCGGATTGCCCCGATGCCGGGCAGGAACGGCGTGTGCGCGAGCTCCCAGCGTATCCCGGTCGGGTCGGAGAAGAACACCGCGTAATAGCCCGGCGCGTAGACCGGGTACTCCGCCGGCTCGTCGGTGACGGTGACCGGCGCGTTGGCGAGGAACTCGCGGCGGAAGTCGTCAACCTCCCGCCGGCGGCGCGCCCACAGCGCGATGTGATGGATACCGGTGGCGTGCTCGTCGTGGTGCAGCCGCTCACCGGTCCGCGCCGGCTGAATACCGATGTAGCTGTGCGCGAAGGGGTAACGCGCCATGTAGTAGGTGGAGCGATATCCGACGTCCAGCGTCCAGAAGCTGTGATAACCGAGCCAGCCGAACATCCGGTCGTAGAAGGCGATGGAACGCTCGTAATCGAGCACCGAGAACTCCACATGATGCACACCGCGCCAGCGCATGGCTCCCTCCGTTTCCCAGTCGCCCAGCCCCCGCCGGGCATTGGCGGCCGGCGCGTCGACGGGGCACATTTTCAGATCTCGCGTGGTCGGCCACTAACCTGCACGGCCAGTGACGGACGGAACCACGAAACGCGGATACCGGGTCAGGCGGCACCGTCGTCGCCCCGCGTCCCGGCGGGTTGCAGCCCCCGGCGGACGGTCTCCAGCATACCGGCGACCACGTGGTCGGGATTCACAGACGGATCGAACCAGTGCTGCAGCACCACGCCGTCCACACCCCCCACCAGCCACGCGGCGACGGCCTCGGGATCGACGCCCGCATCCAGCTCCCCCGCCGACTGCCCGGCCCGCACGGTCTCCGCGACGAGCGCGCGGAACTCGGCGTACATGCCGCGCATGATGGTGCCGAGACGCTCCCGCGCCGGACCGGCGCTCGCCGCCGCCCAGAACTCCAGCGTCAGCGGGAAGATCGCCACCTGCCGGCGCAGCCCGGCCACCGCCGCCAAGAGCCCCGCGGCCAACGCGTCCCAGTGACCGTCCCGGGCGGCCATCGCCGCCTGGCACTCGGCCATCAGCGCACCCTGGCAGGCCTCGAAGGCGGCACGAAACAGCGCCTCCTTGTCGTCGAAGTAGCGGTACACGGAGCCTTTGCTGAGCCCGGCGGCGGCGGCGATGTCATCAACCAGCGCGCCCTGGAAGCCGTCACGCGCAAAGACCTCGACCGCCGCCCCGGCGATGGCCCGCTGGCGGGCCTCGACGTCCACGACGCGGGGTGCCATGCCCGCCCTCCTATAATGACTGACTGGTCAGTTATTATAGGAGCCGGTTCCAGCCCTGCCAACCCGCCGCGTGCCGGCGGGTTGGCGCGGCGATAGATCAGCGCCGCTTGCGGTTGAGGAAGGCGTCGATGCCCGCCTGGGCGTCCTCGGCCATCATGTTGCGTGCCATGGTGCGGCTCGCATCGGCATAGGCGTCCGGCAGACTCATGCCGAGCTGGCGGTAGAACAGCTGCTTGCCGAGCCGCCGCGCGGTGGGCGCCTTGGCGGCGATGGTCTCCGC
>NZ_WNXE01000301.1:0-2413 GCF_010993615.1 Arhodomonas sp. KWT
CCGCCGGCGACCTGCCCACCACGCTCGGCATCCTCTGCCAGAACGTGGGCACCGCCGAGGCCGTCCACCGGGCGGCGGTCGAGGGCCGTGCGCTCACCCACCGCTACGTCACCGTCACCGGCGACGCGGTCGCCGACCCGCGGGTGGTGCTCGCCCCCCTGGGCGCACCGTTCTCCGACCTCCTCGCGGCGGCCGGCGGGGCGACGCCGGGGCTCGACCGGCTGATCATGGGCGGGCCGATGATGGGCTTCACCGTCGCCGACCCGGCGGTGCCTGTCGTGGCCGCCACCAACTGCATCCTCGCCGCCACCACGGCGCTGTGTCCGCCACCGCAGCCGGCGCTGCCGTGCATCCGCTGCGGCGCCTGCGCCGAGGCCTGCCCCGCCTCGCTCCAGCCCCAGCAGCTCTACTGGCACGCCCGTGGCGGCGAGGTCGACACCCTGGCGGCACTCGGCCTCGGCGACTGCATCGAGTGCGGCGCCTGCGCCTACGTCTGCCCCAGCCACATCCCGCTGATCCAGTATTTCCGCCACGGCAAGGCGGAGATGGCGGACGCCCGCCAGGCCCGGACCATCGCCGAGCGCGCCCGCGAGCGCTACGAGGCCCGTCAGGCACGGCTCGCCCGCGAGGCCGAGGAACGCCGCCAGCGCCGCGAGCAGAAGAAGGCACAGGCGCGCAGCGGCGGCGACGCCCGCAAGGCCGCGGTCGCGGCCGCCCTGGAGAAACGGCGCCGCCGCCGCGGAACGGCGGAATCCGACGGCGACGACGGGGACCGTTCATGACCCTGCGCCAGGCCGTCTCCCCGCACCTGCGCCCGCCGCGTACCGTCGGCGGCACGATGCGCCTGGTCCTCTGCGCGCTGGTCCCCGGCGTGCTCGGCCAGCTCTGGTTCTTCGGCGCCGGCGTGCTGTGGCAGATCGGCCTGGCGGTGGCCACCGCGGTGGCCACCGAGGCCGCCATGCTCCACCTGCGCGGCCGTCCACTGGCGCTGTTCCTCCGCGACTGGTCGGCGGTGGTCACCGCCGTGCTGCTGGCGGTGAGCCTGCCGGGGCTGGCGCCCTGGTGGGTGGCCATGCTGGGCACCGCCTTCGGCCTGGTGTTCGCCAAGCACCTGTACGGCGGCCTCGGTCACAACCCGTTCAATCCGGCGATGGTGGGCTACGTGGTGCTGCTGGTCGCCTTCCCTCGGCTGATGAGCCAGTGGCCGGCGCCGGCGGGGCTCGCCGGCGGCGCGCCCGGGCCCCTCACTGCCGCCCACGCCATCTTCGGCGGTGGGGTGGATGCGGTGACCGCGGCGACGCCGCTGGACGCCGTGCGCACCCAGCTCGGCCAGGCCCTGACCCTCCCGGAGATCCGCCAGGGACCGCTGTGGGGCGCGCTCGGCGGGCGGGGCTGGGCGGCGATCAACGGCCTGTACCTCGCCGGCGGCGCCGTGCTGGTCGCGACACGCACCGCCGACTGGCGCATCCCCGCCGGCGTGCTCGCCGGCATCGGCGTGCCCGCGGCCTTCCTCTGGGCTGTCGATCCCAGCCTCCACCCGGGGCTGTGGTTCCACTGGGCCAGCGGGGCAACCATGCTCGGCGCCTTCTTCATCGCCACCGACCCGGTATCCGCGGCGACCACGCCCCGGGGCCGGGTGATCTTCGGTGCCGGCATCGGCGTGCTGACCTGGCTGATCCGGACCTGGGGCGGCTATCCCGACGCCATCGCCTTCGCGGTGCTGCTGATGAACATGGCCGTGCCGCTGATCGACCGCTACACCCGGCCGCGGATCTACGGCCACCCCCGCGGGGACGGCCATGACTGAAGGCGCCACCCGGGGGACGGTCATCGCCGCCGCCGTGCTCACCGCCTGCGCGCTGGTGGGGGCGGCGCTGGTCGCCTTCACCCACCGGGAGACGGCCCCCGCGATCGCCGCCAACCGCGAGAGCGCGGTACGCGAGCGCCTCGCCGCGGTGCTGCCGCCCGGGCCCTTCGACCGCTCCCCGGCGCAGGCACCGCTGCGGGTGCGGGCGCCGGAGGCGCTGGGCAGCCGCGATCCCCTGCCGGTCTACCGGGCGGTGCGCGACGGCGAGGTCGTCGCCGTGGTCTTCACCGCCGTCGCCCCGGACGGCTACGGCGGTGCGATCCGGCTGCTGGTCGGCGTGCAGCGCGACGGCAGCATCACCGGGGTACGGGTGATCGCCCACCAGGAGACCCCCGGGCTCGGCGACGCCATCGAGGCGGACCGCTCCGGGTGGATCCGACAGTTCCAGGGCCGGCACTTCGGCACCACCCCGACGGAGGACTGGCGGGTCGCCGCCGACGGCGGCGCCTTCGACGCCATCACCGGCGCAACCATCACCTCGCGGGCGGTGACCGGCGCGGTGCGGCGGGCACTGGTATACTTCCGCGCGCATCGCGAGCGACTCCT
>NZ_WNXE01000302.1:0-2392 GCF_010993615.1 Arhodomonas sp. KWT
CTGGCCACCAGCGGCCAGTAGCTGTAGTCGGGGACGTAATACCCCCCACCCTGTGCGTGTGCCATCGATCCCATCCTCTAATCGTCCAGTAACGACCCGTCGCGCCGGCGCGACCGCGGTGCGCCTCTACATGTTCGCGACGAAGGTCCCCACGTAGGCGGCCAGTGCCGCCACCGCGAGCACGAACACGGTGATTCGCACCCCGCGCCGGCGTCTGGCCTGGTTATCGCCTTCCTGCATGGAACGCGCTCTCCCTGATCCGTTCACGGTGCCGCCTCCCGCGGAAGGCGGCACCCCGTAGCGCTAGCGTACCTCGGGCGGGGTCTCGAAGGTATGGTGCGGCGCCGGCGAGGGCACCTCCCACTCCAGGCCCTTCGCGCCCTCCCAGACGCCCGCCGTCGCGGGCTCGCCACGGCCGCTCATGCTGCGGATCACGAGATAGACGAACAGCAGCTGCGTGAGGCCGAAGCCGAAGCCGCCGATGCTGGAGATCATGTTCCAGTCGGCGAACTGGGCCGAGTAGTCCGGGATCCGCCGCGGCATGCCGGCCAGCCCGAGGAAGTGCTGCGGGAAGAACAGCACGTTCACGAAGATCACGGACAGCCAGAAGTGCGTCTTGCCCAGACGCTCGTTGTACATCACACCGGTCCACTTGGGCAGCCAGTAGTAGACGGCGGCGATGATGGAGAACAGCGCACCGGTGACCAGCACGTAGTGGAAGTGCGCCACCACGAAGTAGGTGTCGTGGTACTGGAAGTCCGCCGGGGCGATCGCAAGCATCAGCCCGGAGAAGCCACCGATGGTGAACAGGATAATGAAGCCGATGGCGAAGAGCATCGGCGTCTCGAAGGTCATCGCCCCGCGCCACATCGTGGCCACCCAGTTGAACACCTTCACGCCCGTGGGCACGGCGATGAGCATGGTCGCGTACATGAAGAACAGCTCACCGGCCAGCGGCATGCCCACGGTGAACATGTGATGCGCCCATACGATGAACGACAGGAACGCGATCGAGGCCGTGGCGTAGACCATCGAGGCATAGCCGAACAGCGGCTTGCGCGCGAACGTCGGCACGATCTCCGAGATGATCCCGAACGCCGGCAGGATCATGATGTAGACCTCGGGGTGGCCGAAGAACCAGAACACGTGCTGGTAGAGCGTCGGGTCACCGCCGCCGGCGGCATTGAAGAAGGTCGTACCGAAGTACTGGTCGGTGAGCAGCATCGTGATCGCGCCCGCGAGCACCGGCATCACGGCGATCAGCAGGAACGCGGTAATCAGCCAGGTCCACACGAACATCGGCATCTTCATAAGCGTCATGCCCGGCGCACGCATGTTGAGCACGGTGGCGATGACGTTGATCGCGCCCATGATCGAGCTGATGCCGAGGATATGGATGCCGAATATCAGGAACGGGAACGCCTGGCCGGTCTGCAGCACCAGCGGCGGATACATCGTCCAGCCGCCGGCCGGCGCGCCGCCGGGCATCAGCAGCGTAGAGGCGATGAGCAGCAGGCCCACGGGCAGCAGCCAGAAGCTGAAGTTGTTCATCCGCGGCAGCGCCATGTCCGGCGCGCCCACCATCATCGGGATCATCCAGTTGGCCAGGCCCACGAACGCCGGCATCACCGCGCCGAAGATCATGATGAGGCCGTGCATGGTGGTCATCTGGTTGAAGAAGTACGGATCCACCAGCTGGATACCCGGCTGGAAGAGTTCCGCACGAATGACCATGGCCATGGTGCCGCCGGAGAACAGCGCGATCAGCGCGGTCACCAGGTAGAGGGTGCCGATGTCCTTGTGGTTCGTGGACATCAGCCAGCGCCGGATGAACCCCTGGCTGTGCTCGTGTCCGTGCGCCACGTCGTGTGATGTCGCACTCATGAAATCGTCCTCCTAGCGATCATTCGTTAGCCGAGGCGACCACGGGCTCGCCCGCATCCCCGGCCCCGGCGGTCTGCGCCCCGTCGGCGCCACCGTCGCTCTTGTGCTCCGCAAGCCAGCGCTTGAACTCCTCCGGCTTGACGGCCTCGACCACCACCGGCATGAAGGCATGGCCGCGGCCGCAGAGCTCGGCGCACTGACCCCGGTACACACCCGGCTGGTCGATCCGGGTCCAGGTCTCGTTGATGAAGCCCGGAATGGCGTCCTTCTTCCAGCCGAGGGCGGGCACCCACCAGGAGTGGATGACGTCCGCGGAGGTGATCATGAAGCGGATCTTGGTGTCCGTGGGCACCACGAGGCGGTTGTCGACCTCGAGGAGGTAATTGTTCACCGAGGCGGGGTCCACGCCGGAGCCCCTTTGCCGGGCCTTGTTGCTGCTCTCGGCGAGCTCGCTGTAGAAGCTCACGCCCTCGCCCATGTATTCATAGCCCCACTTCCACTGGTAGCC
>NZ_WNXE01000303.1:0-2380 GCF_010993615.1 Arhodomonas sp. KWT
TACCTGCGCGGCTGGGACGAGTGGGACAAGTACTCCGTCATCCTCAGCCCCTCGGACCGGGCGGGCATGAACCACATCGCCTACAAGGTGGAGTCGGACGACGACCTCGACGTGTTCCGCCGGCGCATCGAGGCCTACGGCGTCGAGGTCGAGGAGTGCCCCGCCGGCAGGCTGCCGGACTGCGGCCGCAGCCTGCGTTTCCACCTGCCGAGCGGTCACCTCATGTATCTCTATGCGCAGAAGACCTACGTCGGCAAGGCGGTGAGCACCACCAACCCGGAGCCGTGGCCGGACGGACTCAAGGGCGCCGGCGTGCACTGGCTCGATCACGCCCTGCTGATGTGCGAGCTCGACCCGGAGAGCGGCGTGAACAAGGTCGAGGAGTCCACCGCCTTCATGCAGGACGTGCTGGATTTCAAGCTCACCGAGCAGGTGCTGGTCGGCCCCGACGGCGACATCAAGGCCGCGACCTGGCTCGCCCGCACCAGCACCCCGCACGACATCGCCTTCGTCGGCGGGCCGGTGAAGGGCCTGCATCACTGCGCCTTCTTCCTCGACGAGTGGTCGGACGTGCTCAAGGCCGCGGACGTCATGGCCAAGAACAAGGTCAAGATCGACGTCACGCCCCAGCGCCACGGCATCACCCGCGGGGCGACGATCTACTTCTTCGACCCCTCCGGCAACCGCAACGAGACCTTCGCCGGCCTCGGCTACCTCGCCCAGCCGGACATGCCGGTGATCACCTGGACCGAGGATGAGCTCGGGCGTGGCATCTTCTACCACACCGGCGAGCTCAACGAGGCCTTCACCACGGTGTACACCGAGGGCGCGTGAGCCCATCCCCGCACGGCGCCCCCGCGGCGGGGCGCCGCGGACACGGAGGAGTCCCATGGCCGCAGCCGTGACCGAGACCACCCCGGGCAGCGAGGGGCCCGTGACGGTCAGCGTCGCCCGCCGGGTGCGCCCGGGGTGCGAGGCGGAGTACGAGCGCTGGGTGAGCGGTATCGTCCACGCCGCCGAGGCGTTCCCCGGGCACCTGGGGGCGTATGTCCTGCGTCCCTCGGCGCAGACGGACAACGAGTACGTGCTCATTTACCGTTTCGATACCTACGCCCACTGCCGGGCCTGGGAGCAGTCCACGGAGCGGCGCCAGTGGGTAGATGCCCTCGACGACATCGTCGAGGGCGAGGCGGCGATCAAGCGCGTCACGGGCCTGGAGTTCTGGTTCGACCTGCCGGAGGTGCCGGCGGCGGCGAAGCCCTCGCCCCACAAGATGGCGCTGACGCTCACCGTCGTGGTCTACCTGATGCTCAGCCTGGTCAAGTGGGCGCTCTCGCCGGTGACGGCGGGCCTGCCGGGGCCGGTGGCGCTGTTCATCGTGGTGGCCGTGCAGGTGGTGCTGCTCACCTATGTGGTGATGCCGCGGGTCACCCGGCTGCTGAAGGGCTGGCTGTACGGCTGAACCGTGCGTTCATGCCCGACCGCCGCCCGGGGCGTCGCCCTTTTTCAGCCGGTACTCCACCTGGCCCCGACGCAGACCGAGCAGCCGGGCGGCCGCGGAGACGTTGCCGCCGGTGCGCTCGAGGGCACGCTCGATCATCAGCCGCTCCAGACGCTCGAAGGACGGCAGGCGCTCGATGAGCTCGTCGGCGAGGCGCTGCTCGCGCTCGGTGACGTCCGCCCGCTCCGGATCGTGGCTGGGCACCAGCGAGCCGCCGGGGGCGAGGTCGAAGGCGGTGCTCGTGAGCTGCTCGCCGCCGGCGAACAGGTGCTGGACGTCGACGCTGCCCTCCGGGTCGGCGAGGATGACGCCGCGCTCGATCATGTTCTCGAGCTCGCGCACGTTGCCCGGCCAGTCGTAGTCGTTGAGGGCGGCGTAGGCCCGCGGGGTGAGCCCGTGGACGGTCTTGTCGCAGCGCTTGACGCTCTTTGTGAGGAACAGCGCGGTGAGCAGCGGGATGTCCTCGCGGCGCTCGCGCAGCGGCGGTATCTCGATGGGGAAGACGTTCAGCCGGTAGAACAGGTCGGTGCGGAAGCGCCCGGCCTTTACCTCCTCGCGCAGGTCGAGGTTGGCGGCGGCCACCACACGCACGTCCACCCGGCGGACCTCGGTGCCGCCGACGCGCTCGATCTCGCGCTCCTGGAGCGCGCGTAGCAGCTTGCCCTGGGCCGGCAGGGGCAGGCTGGTGATCTCGTCGAGGAACAGCGTGCCCCCGTGGGCGCGCTCGAAACGCCCGGCCCGGGAGCGGTCGGCCCCGGTGTAGGCACCGCGCTCGACGCCGAACAGCTCCGCCTCCACCAGGTCCGGCGGGATCGCCGCGCAGTTGACCGACAGCAGCGGCCCCTGTGAGCGCGGACTGATCGAGTGCAGCGCGCGGGT
>NZ_WNXE01000304.1:0-2373 GCF_010993615.1 Arhodomonas sp. KWT
AGTACGCATGTCACAAACGGAGCCGCAACAATCCGCCGTCGAACGTACCGGCGAGGGTCTGTACCCGATCCGTACGGTCTCCGCGCTCACCGGGGTCAATCCCGTGACGCTGCGCGCCTGGGAACGCCGCTACGGACTGATCCGGCCACAGCGCACACCCAAGGGCCACCGGCTCTACGCCGAGGCGGACATCGAGCGGATCCAGCACATCCTCCAGCTCCTGGACCAGGGCATCCCCATCGGCCAGACCCGCCGACTGCTCGACAGTGATGAGGCGCCCGTACCCATGCAGGCCGAGACCGGCGCAGCCGGCCCGTGGGAGGACTATCGTGAGCGCATGCGGCGCTCGATCGCCCGTTTCGACGCCGCTGCCCTGGAGGGGACGTACAACGAGGCACTCTCGCTGTACCCGGTCAACCTGGTCACCCGCGAGCTGCTCCAGCCCCTGCTCGCTGAGCTCGGCCTGCACCGGGACGGGCGCGAGGCGGTGACCGTGGCGGAGGAACGCTTCTTCCGGGCGTTCATCCGTAACAAACTCGGCGCCCGGCTCCATCATCAGGCCGGCCAGGCACGCGGCGCCCGCGTGATCGTCGCCGGTCTGCCCGGGGAGTGCGCCGAGACATCGCTGATGCTGTTCGCGCTCTCGGCCCTGGCCAGCGGCTACCGCGTGGTGCTGCTCGGCGCGGACACGCCGGTGGCACCACTCGTCGAAGTGGTGCGGCGCACGGACGCGCGGGCGGTGCTGCTGGTGGGCGAACACGCACCGGCGGATGACGTGGTACAGGCGGTTGCCGCGCTTGCGGAAACGCTGCCCTGCCCGGTTGCCGTCGGCGGCGACGCCGCCGAGCGCGTCTCGGATGCGCTGTCCGATGGCGGCGCCCACCCCCTCGGCAACCGTCCCGAGGAGGGCCTGGCCCACCTGCGCGAGCTGATGCATCCGTGACCCCGGTGATCGTCTGGTTCCGACGCGATCTGCGCCTGGCGGACAACCCGGCGCTGTCCGCCGCCGCGGAGGCCGGGCCGGTCTGCCCCGTCTACATCCACGACCCGGACGCCGACGGCGACTGGCGCCCCGGGGCGGCCAGCCGCTGGTGGCGGCACCACGCCCTGGCGTCGCTCGACGAGTCGCTGCGCGGACACGGCCTGCGGCTGGTGATCCGCCGGGGACCGGCCCTGGAGACGCTGCGCGCCCTCGTCCGCGAGACCGGGGCATCGGCGGTGCACTGGAACCGCCTCTACGACCCGGCACCGGTGGCCCGTGACCGCACCGTCAAGCAGGCGCTGCAGGCGGACGGGATCGCCGTCCACAGCCACAAGGCCGCGCTGCTTCACGAGCCCTGGACGGTGAAGACCGGCCAGGGCTCGGACTACCGCGCGTTCACCCCGTTCTGGCGCGCCGCCCGCCGCGGCGGCGAGCCCGATGCCCCGCTGCCCGTCCCCGAACTCGCGGCCCCAACGACGCTCCCGACCGGCGAGCCGCTGACGACACTGGGGCTGCTGCCACGGATACGCTGGGACGGTGGCCTGGCCGGGCGCTGGCGGCCCGGCGAGGCCGGCGCCCGGGAACGGCTGGCGCACTTCACCCGGCACGCCCTCGGGGACTACGGGCGTGCCCGGGATTACCCGGGCGAGCCGGGCACCTCCGGGCTCTCGCCCCATCTCCACCACGGCGGCATCAGCCCCCGCCAGATCTGGTCGGCGGTCCGCAACGCGGATGACGGCCACGGCGAAGCGGCGGAGGCATTCCTCGCCGAGATCGGCTGGCGGGAATTCGCGCACCACGTCCTCTTCCACCACCCGGACCTGCCCGACGCGCCGCTCAACCCGCGCTTCGCGGCCTTCCCCTGGCGGGCGGATCCCGGCGACCGGCTGCTACGGGCCTGGCAGGCGGGCCGCACCGGTTTCCCCATCGTCGACGCAGGCATGCACGAGCTCTGGGCGACCGGCTGGATGCACAACCGCGTGCGCATGATCGCCGGCTCGCTGCTGGTCAAGAACCTGCGGCTGCCCTGGCAGGCCGGCGAACGCTGGTTCTGGGACACACTCGTGGACGCCGACCTCGCCAGCAACAGCCTCGGCTGGCAGTGGGTGGCGGGCAGCGGCGCCGACGCCGCCCCTTACTTCCGCATCTTCAACCCGGTCCGCCAGGGCGAACGCTTCGACCCCGAGGGGGACTATGTCGCACGGTGGCTGCCGGCGCTGGCGGCGCTGCCGCCACGCCATCGCCATGCCCCGTGGGCCGCGCCGGAGGGCGTGCTCCGTGACGCCGGCGTGCGCCTCGGCCGTGACTACCCCAGGCCGGTGGTCGACCTGAAGGCCAGCCGCGAGGAGGCCCTGGCGGCGTTCGAGCGGATCAAGCGCGGCTGAGCTGGT
>NZ_WNXE01000305.1:0-2372 GCF_010993615.1 Arhodomonas sp. KWT
ACGCCGCCGCCGATAACCGCATGAGCGAGGTGGACGAGACCTACCAGGCGCGGATGTCGGCGGTCTACGAGCGCCTGGAGGCCGAGCGCCGGGCGGCGGAGCGGCAGTTCGCCAGGGAACTCGCCGAGGCCGCCGACGAGGCGGAAAGGCGCACCATCCGCGAGCTGCAGCGCAGAAAGCGCGACCTGTGGGTGAACGGTTATCCGCGCTGCGAGGTGACCCCGGAGTACCTGCGGCTCAAATCCGAGCGGCACCGAAAGCTGCACTCCCTCGAGCGCACCCTCGCCGAGACCATCCAGGAATTCTCCGAGTACTACGACGACGAGCGGCCCGGCGACGTCGTCGCCGAGCTCGCCGACTACCAGGCCGCCGTCGAGACCGACACCCCGCGGCTGGACGCCGACTACGCCCAGTGGCTGGTCCACGGCCTCGGCGAGGCGCTGGCCCGCTACGAGCCGGACGACGTCCACAGCGGCCTGCGCGTCACCGAGATCCTCGCCGACGTGCTCCAGGGCGGCATACTCTCCGCCAACAGCCGCTGGGCCTGGGAGCAGCTCCTCGACGGCCTCGGGCAGGCCGACGGGCTGCTGCTGCGCGCCTACTTCCACAACCACCGCGCCAGCACCGGGCGTTTCGTCGCCGACAGCGCCGCCCTCGAGGAGGCCGGCGATGCCACCCTCGAGCTCGAGACGCTCAAGAGCTGGTACCAGCAGCTCAAGGCGCTGCACGCCGTCCACGCGCAGGGCTGGGCGCTGCCCGAGCTCGCCGCCTTCCGCCGCAGCATCGAGCGGCTCAACGGTATCGCGGTGAGCGCACTCACCGCCGTGCTCGGCCACCAGGCCAGCGCACCGGTGCGTGGCGGCGGGCCGCCGGCGATCGACATGCCCGTGACGATGCGCTTCGCCCGGCTGCTGCAGATCACCGCCCTGGGCCTGGACCCGGAGGCGGCGTTCCACACCCGGGCCAGCTTCCTCGGCGAGCTCGACATCAGCGTCGGCGCCTATCACGGCATGGTGAACGCCATCACCTATGACCTCGCCGACGCCGGTGACCCGCAGACGTATCATCATGCCGAGGCCACCGGGGACGGCCGGCGCGTGGGCGGCAACGTCGCCGGCGTCGCCATCACCGACGAGAACCGCGTGCGCGTCCCCTGGCTCATCCCCCACGACGAGCGCGCCGCGCTGCTGCCCTATCTCGACGACGAGCGGCGCTTCACCGACGGCGGCCCGCCCCCCGTGCTGCGCCTCGACGACGACGCCGTCTTCGAGCAGCAGCGGCGCATCAGCAAGCGGCTGCGCAGCACCGACAACCCCTTCCGCTTCCTCGACGCGGTGTTCAGCGTCGCCGGCCTCTTCCAGGCCGCCCGGGCCGTCCACGACGAGCCCGACAGCCTCGAGAACTGCTGGCAGCTCATCGGCGCCGTCGCCGGCACCGCCGAGTTCGTCGTCAACGGCGCCGCCGAGCTCCAGCAGGCGCGCCGCGGCATCGCCGCCGCCGGCCCCGCCACCACGGGGCGGCTGCTCTCCGGGCCCCCGAAGACGGCCCTGACCCGGGCGGCGAAGCACCTTGGCGTGGCCACCACGGTCATCGCCATCATCGACGGCTTCCGTGAGTTCGCCGAGGCCGCCGCGCTGTCACGGCGCGGCGCCGTGGCCCGCCAGGTCTACGGCCATGCCTTCCTCGGTGGCATCGGGCTCGCCGGTGGCCTGATCGCGCTGGCCTGCTCCTCGGCGGTGCTCGTCCCCGCCGTGTTCACGCTGATCACCCTCGTGACCGTGAGCCTGCTACGCCAGCTCGTGCCGCTGAACATCCGCATCTGGCTGCGCCGCAGCCTCTACGGCGTCCAGCAGGAGGACTACCGCTACGAGCCCTTCCACAGTGCCGAGGAGGAGCAGGAGGCGCTGGCGATGGTGCTGCGCGGCATCGTCTTCGACATGACGGTCACCGACCTGCAGGGGAGCGTCGGGGGCACGCTCATGCTCGCCGACGCCTACCAGAGCGGTGTCGCCGGGACGATCGCGTGGACCGAGGAGGCGGTCCGAACCCCCGAACTGACCTTCACGCTGACGGTCCCCGAGGCGCTCCACGGGGTGGTCCGGGTGAGGATCGATGAGCACATTCCCAACGAGAAATCGAATCCAATCGCCAAGTTCGAGCATGTTACCGGGAAAACCAAAGATCAAAACCATGACGCCCAGGATCGATTCGACGCGGCGGTTCAGGGTATTCCCCTAACCGAAAAGACCAAGGTCCCGCTGGAGATCGAGACCCGGGACGGGCAGACGAGCATCAGCGGCAGGGTCGAGGTCAGTGCCGGGGCCACGCGCATCGTCGCCGAGGTGCAGTACTTCAGTCTCCGCCGCGCCTGG
>NZ_WNXE01000306.1:0-1157 GCF_010993615.1 Arhodomonas sp. KWT
CCGTCCCGGCGTTAGCCTGGAACAGCGACGGCGTTTTCCGGCACCCGCCGGCTCAGCCGAGGTAGACACTCGCCCTCGGATAACGAAGTAGCCGGGTCGCCGGCGTGGCGAGCACGAAGCCCACCGACAGCGGCCCCACGCGCCCGAGGAACATCAGCGCCATGATCACCCACTCGCCGAAGGTGTTGAGCTCCGGGGTTACCCCGCGGGACAGCCCGACCGTGCCGAAGGCGGACGCCGCCTCGAAGGCGATGTCCAGGAACGGCAGATTGTGCGTGGCCACCAGCAGGAACGCACCGATCATCACCGCGAGCAGCCCGATGAAGGTCAGCGCGAGGACCTTGAGCACGTCCTCCGCGCCGATGGTGCGGCCGAAGGCCACGGGCTCGTGGCGCCGGCGCAGAAACGCGCCGGTCGCGAAGATCAGCACCATGAAGGTGGTGACCTTGATACCGCCGGCCGTCGAGGTACTGCCACCACCGATGAACATCAGCGAGATCATCATCAGCGCGCTGGCATCCGTGATGCCGCCCATGTCCACGGTATTGAACCCGGCGGTACGTGGTGTCGTGCCCTGGAACCAGGCCGCCCACAGGCGGTCGCCGGTATGCGCGAGCCCGCCCAGGGTCTCCGGATTGTGCCACTCCAGTCCGGCGAAGGCGGCAACCGCCCAGACGTTGAGCGCGATCGTGCCGATCAGCATCAGCTTGGTATGCAGCGACAGCCGGCGGATGCTGCGTCTCGCGAGCAGCTCGTTGACCACGGCGAAGCCGAGCCCGCCCGCTATGTAGAGCGCCGGGATGGTGAGGTTCACCACCGGGTCCCCCGCCCACTGCGCGAGGCTGCCGTGGAACAGCGAGAAGCCCGCGTTGTTGAACGCGGAGATCGCATGGAAGGCGGCGTTGAACAGCCCATCCCCCCAGCCCTGAACGGGCACCCAGCGTGCCGCGAGCAGCAGCGTGCCCACCAGCTCGAAGAGGATCACCTGCAGGAAGATCACCCGCACGAGGCCGACCACGTCCCCGATGGAGGTCCGGTTGAGGTCCTCGCGCAGGAGCATCTGGTGGCTCAGGCCGATGCGGTGCCCGAGGGCGGAGAGCGCGAGTACCGCAAAGGCCATCACACCGAGGCCGCCGAGCTGGATGAGCACGGCAATA
>NZ_WNXE01000306.1:1255-2365 GCF_010993615.1 Arhodomonas sp. KWT
TGCCTCATAGGATGTCCGCGAGAGCGCGGAGGTGCACCTGCTTGCCAACCACGACCAGCCGGTCGCCCTCCCGCAGGGCGGTGACGGTCTTCTCGTCGCGGATCAGCTCATCGCCGCGCTTGAGTGCGAGCAGCTCGATACCGAAGCGCTCTTCCAGCTCGAGATCACCCACCGTGGAGTCGGTGACGGTCTCGCTCAGCGCCAGCTCGACCACGAAGTAGTCGCTGCCGAGGCTGATGTAGTCCAGCACGAACGGGTAGTTGAGCGAGTAGGCCACGCGCACGCCGATCTCGAACTCCGGGTGGACGATGCGGTCCGCCCCGAGCTTGCTGAGGATGCGGTGGTGTGCCGGGCTCTTGGCCTTGACCCACACCCGCGGCACGCCGAGGTGCTTGAGCCCCAGCGTGCACAGGATGTTCGACTCCAGGTTCTCGCCGATCGCCACCACGGCGGCGTCGAAGTCCCCGAGGCCCAGCTCCTCCAGGGCGCGCTCGTCGCGCACATCCGCGGAGACGATGTGGGTGAATTCCTCGGCCAGGGTGTTCACCCGCTCCTCGTCCTCGTCGACCGCCAGCACCTCGTTGCCGAGCTCCTCGAGCTGCTGCGCCACCGTGGTCCCGAAGTTGCCCAGTCCCAGCACGGCGAACTTGCCGTGTCCTGGCTTGACGTCCGGCCGTCCGGACTCGCGGCCGTTGCCGCCGGTCTTTTCCTTCGCCATGCCGCCCCCGTGCCTCAGTGCCAGACGCTGACCACCACCGAACGACGATGGCCGTGCCGGCGGTGCTCCCACAGATAGATGCCCTGCCAGGTGCCCAGCGCCAGCCGACCGGTACTCACGGGCACAGTGAGCCCTGAATTCGTGAACACGCTGCGCAGGTGGGCGGGCATGTCGTCCGGGCCTTCCGCGTCGTGCACGTAGGCCGGATCGCCGTCGGGGAAGAGCCGCGCCGCGACCGTCTCGAGGTCCCGGCGCACGGAGGGATCGGCGTTCTCGCAGATGATGAGCGAGGCGCTGGTGTGGCGCACGAACACGTGGCAGAGCCCGTCCCCCGCGCCGGCCTCGGAGACCACGTCCGCGACGCGGCGGGTGATCTCCACCGTGCCACGCCC
>NZ_WNXE01000307.1:0-2343 GCF_010993615.1 Arhodomonas sp. KWT
GGGCACACCCTCTCCACAACTCCTCTCCCGTGGAGGGAGAGGGGCCCGGAGTGCGGGCGGGCACGGCGGCAGGCCGCGTGCGACGTCTCCCCGTACGGCCCCGGGACCCTGCAATCAGGACGTCGCCGCAAGCTCGGCCTTGGCCTGCTCGAACAGGGCGCGGACCTGGTCGTACCGGGCCGCCGCGTGCTCGGAGAGATCGCCGCTCGCGGCGAGGACATGGTCCAGATGTCCGATATGAGCATCGATGGTCTCAGCGCTCTCGCCGCGGAGGAGATCGGGGATCGCCTCCAGGGCCGCGTTGCGGTCCAGGCGGAGGATGAAGAACTGGTCCCGTACCAGGCGCTTGTAGGACGCGAGGTCGGTGGCCGGCTCCAGCTCCGCGCGGGACGCCCGCAGGCGCTTGAAGTTGCGCTCGTCGGTGCCCGGGGCCCCGCCAAGGATGTAGATCACCGAACGCATCAGCGCCTCGTGGGCACCACCCTCGGCAATGTGGTGACGCAGCTCGGCCTTGCGCCGCTCGATGAAACGCCGGTGCTCCGGCTCCGCCCCCGGACGGCGGCGATGCACGTGCGCGTCACCGTGCAGCCCGACCAGCGCCTGGAGCAGCGGCTGGCCATACAGGTCGATGAACAACCACTCCATGGCGCGGTCGCGTAGGTCGCGGAAGGTATTGAGGCCGAAGACGATCTCGTTGGAGACCAGCCCCTCGATCACACGGAAGGGGTTATCCTCCGAGACCGGGTGGCGATCCTCGCGCACGCCCTCGGCGAGCGCCGGCAGCCCGTACATGAACGGGTTGCGGTCACAGAAGACCTTGTAGCGCAGACGGCTGGGATGCAGCCGCCGGATCCACGTCGCCAGATCCGGGGTGACCGTCGCCCGCACCCAGGGCTGGAGGAACAGCCGGTAGAGCCCGAGGTTGATCTCCGAGACCCGCGCTACGGTGGCGAAGCGGGTATCGTCCTCGGGCCGGTGCTGGATCTCCTCGTCCAGCTCCTCCACCGAGCGCTGCTGGAACTCCAGCAGGTAATCGCGCTCCGGCGAGGCGCCGGCAGTCATCTCGTCAGCGGGGGTGACGGTGGTCTCGTAGAGCCCGGGCGGCAGGACGTCGATGTAGTCCATGTTCGCCGTGAACTCGGTGTGCTCCTTGCGCGAGACGCTGCCCGAGACGAAGATCCCCAGGTGTCCGGTGGTGTCGTGCACGCAGTACACGATCGTCTGGACGTTGGCGATGATGTCGTCCACGCCCTCGTAGAGATCGCGAATCCAGCCCAGCGCCTGGGGCGGGGGCGTGATGTTGTCGCCACGGGAGCAGAACACCACCACCGGCGAGCGGACGTTGCGCAGATCCACCCGCCGCCCGTCACGGGTAACGAGCTGGGCGGTGGACAGCCGGTTACCGACGAACAGGTTGTCCACGATGTACTGGATCTCCTGGGCGCCGAGAAAGACGTGCCCGCCCCACCAGCGCTCGAACTCCAGGTACCGGTCCGCCTCCGTGTCGATATTGGCGTAGAGGTTGTACTGCTTGGCCCAGTAGGTATTCGCCGGGTTGAGGCGTTCGAAGTTCTGCACCAGCCAGGCGCCATCGAACAGCCCGTTGCCGAGATCGCTCAACAGTGCGGTGGTCCAGCTGCCTCCGGTCATGCCGCCGGTGTAGCGCATCGGCGCCCCGCCCCGCTCGCCGGCCCAGTAGGATAACGGCGCACCGGCGATAAGGATCGGGCCGAACAGGTCCGGCTCGAGCGCCGCCGCCATCATGATCTGCCAGCCGGCCTGGCAGTTGCCCACCACCATGGGCCGCTCGGAGACGTTCGCGTGGCGCTCGCCGACATGGCGCAGAAAGGCGATCTCCGCCTCGACCACGTCCTCGACGCTCTGGCCCGGCTCCGGATACGGAAGGAAGCCGATGAAATAGCAGGGGTGGCCGGCCCGCAGCGCCACACCGACCTCGCTGTCCGGCTTGAAGCCGCCGATGCCCGGACCGTGCCCCGCCCGCGGGTCGACCACGACGAACGCTCGCTTGGCCGGGTCCTCCTCGACGCCCTCCGGCGGCTCGATGCGCAGCAGCTCGTAGTTGACCGGCCGCGGCAGATCCCGGCCGTTGACCAGCACCTCCGCCTCGAAGCCGAGCACGTTGGGCTTGGTCTTCTCCATGTGCTCGAGGTACTGATTGCCGCGCTGGCGCATGACATCCATGTACAGCACGCTGCGCTCCAGCGCGTCGCGCCAGTACTCATTGGCGGCGCGGACGACGCCGAACGGATCGAACATCGGCAACGGGTCAACCGGCAGGGGCGGCATCATCATGGCGCTATTCACTTCCATCAGAGGATTGGC
>NZ_WNXE01000308.1:0-2324 GCF_010993615.1 Arhodomonas sp. KWT
CGAGCTGCTCGCCGGGCTCGCGGACGGAACGCTGGATGGCGCCTTCGTGGCCGGCGACGTGCCGCTCGCCGGTCACGAGGTACAGGACGTCTTCCAGGAACGGCTCGTGCTCGTCGCCCCCCTGGCGGAGAAGTGCGTGCCCGACGCGGGCGCGCTTGCGCGCAGCGCGTTCATGGCTTTCCGCCAGGGCTGCAGCTACCGTCAGCGCATCGAGCTCTTCCTGGCCGGAGAAGGGGTGCCGGCGGCGCGGATCTTCGAGTTCGGCACCGTCGATGCCATGCTCGGCTGCGTCGCCGCGGGCATGGGCTACGCCATGCTGCCCGCCGCGGTGGTCGCGGATCGCGGGCCCCGGCTGGGCGTCCACGGCCTGACGCTGCCCGGGAACGTGGCCGAGGTCGTCACCCGGTTCGTGGCCCCGCCGGAGGCGGCGTGCTCGGCGGCCCTGAGGGCCTTCATGGCGATGCTGCCCGCGCCGCCGGATTCCAATGCCGCGGCGGACGCGCCTACAATGCGGGCATGAGCGAGGAGCGACGCCGGTACTGCCCCCAGTGCGGCGGGGCGCTGGTGCGCCGCGAGGTCGGCGGCGTGCCGCGTCTCGCCTGTCCCGGCGACGCGTGCGCCTTCGTGTTCTGGGATAACCCGGTGCCGGTAGTGGCCGCCATCGCGGAGACCCCGGACGGCCGGGTGGTGCTGGCGCGCAACCGGGGCTGGCCCGAGGGGCGGTTCGGGCTGGTGACGGGCTTCCTGGAGCCGGGTGAAACCCCCGAGGAGGGCGTCCTCCGCGAGATCGACGAGGAGCTGTGCGTCGCCGGGGCGTCAGCGGGATTTCTGGGCCTGTATCCCTACTACCGTAACAACCAGCTCCTCATCGCCTATCACGTGCCGCTCACCGGCGAACCCCAGGCCGGCGAGGAGCTCGCCGAGATCCGCTGCCTGGCCCCCGCGCGGGTGCGCCCGTGGCCCCACGGAACCGGGCCCGCGCTGTTCGACTGGCTGTCAGGGCGCGGCCACGAGCCCGAATGGGGCCCGGCGCTGCGATGAGCACGGCGGACGTCCATATTGCCACCTCGGGCTACGATTACGACCACTGGCGGGAACGTTTCTACCCGCCGGGGCTGGCGCGTACCCGGCGGCTTGCCTACTACGCGGAGCGTTTCCCCGCGGTGGAGATCAACGGGACCTTCTACAGCCTCCCGAAGCCGGAGACCGTGGCGGGCTGGCGGGAGCAGGTGCCGGAGGGCTTCCGCTTCGTGCTCAAGTTCAGCCGCTACGGCAGCCACATCAAGCGCCTGCGCGAGCCGCAGGCGAGCCTGCCCCGGTTCGCCGAGGTGGCGGAGGCCCTGGGCGGGGCGCTCGGCGGGGTGCTGCTGCAGCTCCCGCCGCGCTGGCGGCCGGTGCCGGAGCGTCTGGACGCCTTTCTAGCCGCCGCCCCGGCGTGGCCGTGGGCCGTTGAGTTCCGGGACGAGCGCTGGCTTACCGACGAGGTCCTCGGGGTGCTCCGGCGCCGCGACGCCGCGCTGTGCGTGCACGACGCTCTGGCCGGTCACCCGCGGGTGGCGACCGCCGCTCGCGTGTACCTGCGTCTGCATGGTGGCGCCGGGGAGGGCGGCGGCTATACCGACGCCGAGCTGGACGACTGGGCCTCCTGGCTGGCCGCCGAGCGCGACGCCGGGCGGGCGGTCTGGGCGTTCTTCAACAACGACCAGGACGGTCACGCCGTGGTCGACGCGGCGCGGCTGCAGGCCCGGCTCGGTGGCTGACCACCGGGACCACTTCGGCGGCCACGCCGGCGACTATGCCCGCGCGCGCCCGGACTATCCCGCCGGGCTGTTCGACTGGCTCGCCGACCAGACGCAGCGCCGGGACGCGGCCTGGGACTGTGCGGCGGGCAGCGGCCAGGCGTCGGCGGGGCTGGCGCGTCATTTCGGGGCTGTGATCGCCACCGACCTCTCGCAACGCCAGCTCGCGGCCATGCCCGCGGGGACTGTCCTGCCGGTGGTCGCCCGCGGCGAGGCCGTGCCGCTGACCGCCGCCTGCGTGGATGCCGTCACCGTCGCCCAGGGCCTTCACTGGCTGGATACCGCGGCGTTCTTCCGCGAGGTCGAGTGGGTGCTGCGCCCGGGTGGCGTGCTCGCCGTCTGGGGCTACGCCCTGTGCGCGGTGGCGCCGGCGATCGATGCGGTGGTGCGCCGGTTCCATGACGACACCCTCGCCGCGTACTGGCCGCAGGAGCGCTGGTGGGTGGCCGCCGGCTACCCGGGCCTGACGCTGCCCTGGCCCGAGCTCGCCGCGCCGGCGTTCGGGATGGAGCGGATGTGGACCCG
>NZ_WNXE01000309.1:0-2321 GCF_010993615.1 Arhodomonas sp. KWT
GACGGCGGCATCCGGGTGAACGCGCTCTCGCCCGGGCCGCTGCGCACGCGGGCGGCCTCGGGGATCGACCGTTTCGACGAGCTCCTGGAGCGGACGGTCTCGCGCACCCCCGAGGGCCGGCTCGCCGATCCGGACGACGTCGGCGCCCTGGCGGCGTATCTCGCCGGTGATCGTGCCCGCACGGTCACCGGCGAGGTGGTCCACGTGGATGCCGGCTACCACGTCATGGGCTAGGGCCTGTTACCGGCCTAGCGCTCGTTGACGGGAAAGCCCTCGAACAGCGCCGTCCAGTCCACGCCCGGGTCGCCCACGGCGACGAAGTCCGGGTTGAGCAGCGAGGCCTTGCGATTGTAGACGAGGGGCGAGGCGTCGAGGCGCAGCACCGCACCGCCCGCCGCCTCGACCACGCACTGCGCCGCGCCGGTGTCCCACTCCGAGGTGGGTCCGAAGCGGGGGTAGAGGTCGGCGCTGCCCTCGGCGACCAGGCAGAACTTCAGCGAGCTGCCCATGGAGGTGGTTTCGAAGCCCGGCAGGCGCTCGAGCAGGGCGTCGACCTGCTCGCCGCGGTGGGATCGGCTCACCACCGCGGTCCAGGGGCCGGGCCCGGCCGGGCGGGTGTGCACCGCCCGGCGCCCGTGGCCGTCCTCGCGGAAGGCACCGACGCCCTCGATACCGATCCAGCTGCGCTCGAGCACCGGTGCGTGGACCACGCCCAGCACCGGCCGGCCGTCGGCGATCAGCGCGACGTTGACGGTGAACTCGCCGTTCTTCTTGATGAACTCCCTGGTGCCGTCCAGGGGGTCCACCAGCCAGTACGCCGACCACTCGCGCCGGCTCTCGAACGCGATGTCGCCGCCCTCCTCGGAGAGCACCGGCAGGGCCGGCTCGAGCTCGGGCAGGGCAGCGGCGAGGTGCTCGTGGGCGGCGCGGTCCGCCTCGGTGAGCGGCGAGTCGTCGTCCTTGCTGGTGACGTCGAAATCCCGTGCATAGACGCGCAGGATGCGCTCGCCGGCCTCACGGCAGAGGGTGAGCACGGCCTCGGCGAGGCGCTCGCGGGTGGCGCGGTCAGGGGTCACTGGCAGTTCTCCTCAGTCTTCGCCGCGCAGCCGGTTGAGGGCCAGGAATATGGCCGCGATGCTGCGCGCCTCGGTCAGGTCGGGCTGGGTGAGCAGCTCGTCGAGCTCGGCGATGGGCCAGGGCACGACCTCGATGGGCTCGGGCTCGTCGCCGGGCAGCGGTGCCTCGTAGAGGTCCCGGGCGAGGATGATGTCGGTGCTGTGGGCCATGTAGCCGGGGGCCAGGGTGAGCTCGTGGAGGGGCTCCAGGCGATTGGCCCCGAAACCGGTCTCCTCGCGCAGCTCCCGGTTGGCGGCGGCGAGCGGGTCCTCGCCGGGCTCGACGCGCCCCTTGGGCAGGCCGAGCTCGTAGCGGTCGGTGCCCGCGGCGTACTCCCGGATCAGGACCAGTTCCTCGCCGCCGGTGACGGCGACCACCAGCACGGCGCCACCCATCCCCGTGGCCAGGCGCTCGAAGGCGACCTCGGTGCCATTGTTGAAGCGCAGGTCCAGCTGCTCGACGCGGAACAGCCGTGAGCGTGCCACCGTCTTCGCTTGCAGGGTCTCGGGTTTTCGCGCCATGGTCCTCTCCGTTGCCCGGGCCGTGCACCGGCATCCGGGTATTGTACAGGTACGCGGTGGCGCCGCGCCCGGTGCCCGTCGACGTGGTGCGGCGCGGATTCGTGCTACCTTCCAAGTGCGGCCGTGTCGACGGCAAGGGCCATACAAAGGCCACAGGGGGAGGTCACAAGGGATTATGCAGGACCTACATGAGCGCATCCTCCGCGCCCATGGGGGCGAGTCCCGCTGGCGTAGCCTGGCACGGGTGGCCGCCACCGCCGACGGCGGCGGCTCGATGTTTCTCGCCCATATGCAGCCACGCCCTTTGCGGGAGGCGGACATCGTCGTCGAGCCGGCCCGCTTCCGCGTGACCATCGCCCCGTTCGAGCGCGAGGACCGTGTCGGCGTGTTCGAGCCGCGCCGCGTCTGGGTGCAGGAACGCGACGGCCGCCTGGTCGGCGAACGCGGCGCCCCCGGCACTGTCACCCGTTCGCTGCGTCACTGGATGGTCTGGGACAACCTGGATCTCCTGTTCGTGCTGGGCATCAGCCTGTGGCAGGCGCTGCTGCTGCCGATGATGCTCTGCCGCTCAGGGGTGACCGCGACGCAGGGGAGCGACCAGGACAACTGGCTGGACGTGACACTGCCGGGGGACCTGCCGGTGCCGGCCCCCGAGCAGCGCCTGCACGCGGACGCCAAGGGCGC
>NZ_WNXE01000030.1:0-29713 GCF_010993615.1 Arhodomonas sp. KWT
CCCTGCTCCCCTCTCTCCCAGGCGTCCCCGGGACCGACACTAAGGGCTACAAACCCTTACCGTCGAAAACACAAGGTCGGCTGCTTCTGGCAGCCGACATCTGGCCCTGATACGCATGAGCCATTCTTCCGGCACCTTGCACGACGTCGGGGAAATCGGGATTCCGGCTCTTGCAGGCGCACATCCAGTTCACCGGCCAGGCGAGGCAAGTCCTTGCACGCGACATTCCAGATGATTCGGTCATTCACCTTTGCGTAGCCGTGGATCAGGATGTTCCGGAGATCCACCGCTGCACGAAGTTCCGGGATCTCTTCAGCCAGCTCCGGTGCAACCTTCTCCAGCTGACCCAAAGCCTCGCCGACAATCTCGAGTTGCCGTTCCACCGCTGAGCGTAACAACGGATTATTCAGATACTCGGCCTCGTCAGCCCCGTCGATGAAGGAAGCGACAGCTCGAGCGGCTTCACGCGCATCCCACAGTTAGGCCCTAGGATCACGCCGCATGGACCTCTTCCCGGCTACGATCAATCTCGGCACGGACATAGGGGTTGCGAGTGCCATCCACAGGGAGCAGGTCGACAGGACGGTCCAGGATTTTCTCCAGCTCAGCACGGAATGCCAAATATTCCTGCAGCGAGGAGGCGGCGGCGCTATCCGGCGCGAACTCCACCAGGAAGTCCACATCCGAGCGACGATCATCGAAATCCGCACCCCGCGCCGCCGAGCCAAACACCTCCAGGCGCCGCACACCGTAACGCTGACAAGCTGCGACGATATCCTTACGCTTGCGTTGGATCAGGGGGTGCATGGCGTCAATCTATCCGGAGTCTGGTTTCTTTCGTGCAAGCCTATCAAACCCCAGGCAAAGGCCACCACTTGCCCGGGATCGGCTGGCGACAATGCCACGGGAGCTCGACGACCGCTGCGTATCAGCAGGAACGCCGCACACGGCCTACGGCCGTGCCCGACCTACACCCCAGGTAGGTCGGCTGCTCCCGGCAGCCGACAATCAATCATGGACACGCTTTAACCCGCCTCAAGTAGGTCGGCTGCTCCTGGCAGCCGACAGAGCGGGTAGGTCGTGCACCGCAGGTGTGCGACATCCCAGGCCTCCGAACCCGTAGCTCGGCGACTCCCGACAGGCCCCCGGCCCGACTACTCCCGCGCATAGGCATCCTCGAAGCGCACGATATCGTCCTCGCCGAGGTAGCTCCCGGTCTGGACCTCGATGAGCTCCAGCGGGATAACGCCGGGGTTCTCCAGCCGGTGGGCCGTGCCGAGCGGCACGTACGTCGACTGGTCCTCGGTCAACAGGAAGCTCTCCTCCCCCCGCCACACGCGGGCCGTGCCCTTCACCACGATCCAGTGCTCGGCCCGGTGATGGTGCATCTGCAGCGACAGCTGCTGCCCCGGATTGACCGTGATGCGCTTCACCTGGAAGCGTACCGCCGCGGCGATGCCCTCATAGGCGCCCCACGGACGGTTCACCCGGCGATGGACCGTGGCCTCGTCCCGGCCCTCCGCCTCCAGGCGCGCGACGATGCGCTTCACGTCCTGGACGCGCTCGCGGTCGGCAACGAGCACCGCATCCGCCGTCTCCACGATCACGGCATCCCGCAGACCCACCGCAGCGACGAGGCGCCCTTCGGAACGGATATAGGAACCGTGGGTATCCTCGGCCACGACATCCCCAATCAGGACGTTGTCCGTCTCCTCGCTCCGCTCGCCGACGGCGTGCAGCGTGTCCCAGCTCCCCAGGTCGCTCCAGCCGCAGTCCATGGGCACGACCGCGGCGTCCCGCGTATGCTCCATCACCGCGTAGTCGATGCTCTCCGCCGGACAGGCCGTGAACGCCGCCTCGTCCAGCCGGATGAAGTCCAGATCCTCCTGACGCCCGGCCCACGCCGCCGTGACCGCCTCGAGGATATCCGGCCGGTACGCGGCAAGCTCGTCCAGATACCGCTGCGCGGCGAACAGGAAAATCCCGCTGTTCCAGTGATACCCGCCCTCGGCAAGGTAACGCGCCGCCGTCTCCGCATCCGGCTTCTCGACGAACGCATCCACCGCATGCACGCCGTCCGCGATGGCCGCACCGCTTCGGATATAGCCATACCCGGTCTCAGGGGCATCGGGAATGATCCCGAACGTCACGAGGTGACCCGCACGGGCGTGATCCATGCCGCGGGAGACCGCGTCGTGAAAGGCATCGACGTCCCGTACGAGATGATCGGAAGGCGCGACGAGCAGCACCGCCTCCGGATCCTGCTCGAGGGCCCACATCGCCGCGGCCGCGACCGCCGGCGCCGTATTCCGCGCCGCCGGCTCCAGCAGCATCGCGCCCGGCGCGACGCCCGCGGCCTGGAGCTGTTCGGCGACGAGGAAGCGATAGTGCGCGTTGGCCACCGTCACCGGTGGCTGAACCCCGGGCAGCCCCGCGGCACGGAGCACGGACGCCTGCAACAGGCTGTGCTCGTCCACCAGCGGCAGGAACTGTTTCGGATGCTGGCCGCGCGACAGCGGCCAGAGGCGATTGCCGGAGCCGCCACAGAGGATAACCGGGTAGAGCACTGCCTTCCTCCGCGTCCAACTGGTCAAAGTCCCGGTGAATATTGCCGAACAAACACAACCCGGAGCTGGCAGCGCCGCTCAACAATCAAGCGTGTAACGGAAACCAACCCGTGCCGAACGGGAACTGAGGAAGGCGGGAAGGCCAGCTCGCGAATTACAGCTTGGGGGCCAACTCGCGCGGCGGCCTCGGCAAGCCAGGGAATAGCCTCCATACAATGCCACTCCGGGGAAACAGCACTATCCAGGCCGTGAGCCCGATCAACAGGAAATACAGCCCGACTCCCCGTCGGGCCACATACCACCGTTCCAGCTCCCCCTTGTAGGGCATGATCAGCCGGTCATACAGGTCATCCGGGTCGTCTACCCCGGAGTAGAGCGATTCCTCACCGCGGAACACGATGGAGCCGATGCCGGAAAGCCCTGGACGGACTTTGACAATATCGGCCTGCGCTTCCTCTGGGAACGCGTCGAAGCACCGGCGCGTCTGGGGCCGGGGTCCGATAATGCTCATATCCCCGGTCAGGATATTCAGGAGCTGCGGGAGCTCGTTCAGCTTCGTCTTGCGCAGAAACCGCCCGAACGGGAGAACGCGGGGATCATCGGTCACGGTAACCGTGCCGGTCCCGAGGTTGGGGCTATCCTTGAGCATCGTCGCGAACTTGAGCAACCCGAAGGGCTCCCCCGCCTTCCCGATACGCTCCTGGCGAAAGAAGATCTCCCCTTCGCCCGTAAAGCGCAGAACAACCAACACCGGAACAAGCAGCGGGGCAAGCACCAACAACGCGAGGCCAGCGAACAGGATATCGAGGATCCGTTGCATGCCTATTCCTCGGATTCCGGGATGAAACGGAGCGTCGGCAACGTCACCGGCCCGTGCACCGAACGAGCGGTCAGCGTGGTGACCATATCCCGAATGGCACCCACCAAGAGGGAGGCCCCGTTGATTTCCACGATGGTCTTTCGCCGCGATGCATCCAGGCCGGGTGCGATCCGAAAATGGCCACGCGCCCCCATATCAAGGTGATAGGGAAAACGATGCTCCCGTACCTGCTCATCACTCACCCAGAGGCGAACCTCCACCGTATAATCCCGGGGATCATCCCCCTGATCCGGCAACTCGCCGAAGCCCACATTGCAGTTCAGGCTCAGGCTGTCGAACTCCGACGAGGCAGGCGCATGCGCCGTTGGCTGTACGTGAATTTGCGTGTAGACAAGGCTCACCAACTGCAAGGGCGAGCCTTCCATTCTTGCCACCGCCATTGCCCTACCCAATCACCGAGACCGGCCCATCGGAACCGTCCTCGTTCGCCGCATTGCCCGATCGAAGCATGACGCCCTCCACGGCCGACTCCTCGGCAAGGAAGTCACACCACACATCGGCACCGCCTGTCACGGTCGACTGCGGGAACTCGACGGTGTAGGTCCGACTCACGTGCACGCCGGCCTCATCGGGCAGCCCGGCGTAATCACGCAACCATGTGAGCACCACCTCAGGCATGGCATCGGCAAGCCGAAGCAAACGGTCCATCGCCTCCGATTGCGCCACCTCATCGTTCTCGTACTTGGAAAAGGCCACGGGCCCGCCCCCGAAGAGTGCCGCCGCCTGCTTCTGGTTGATCGCCAGGCGCTCGCGCAGGTCTCGCAGCTCCTGCCCGGTCAACAACCCATCCACGTGCTTGCGGAAGGCAAGGGTCTCCCGCTTGTTACGCCGCGCCTGCGCGGCGGTGGTCTGCTCCACACCGCAGACATCGCAGCGGGAGTACACGGAAGGAAGCCTCTCGGAACGGCCCCGATACTCGACCTCACACTCATCCTGATGCTCGGCGAGATGCCCCTCGCCGCAGACGGGGCACAGCTCCTTGTCGCATTCCCGATTCATCTCATCACCCCCTGGAAAGGTGGCAGGACACCAGCAAGAGCAGATCACCGTTCTGCCCGATGGCCCATTTCAGATAGTACTCGCAGGTCATTTCCATCCCGGCCGGTACGCGCTCTCTTCGCCGGTAGTGATAGGCATCGCACGCCGCCATGGTCGCGTTGCCACTCAATGCACACCACTCGGACCCGAGATAGGATACGGCGCCAAGGATCCCCTCGATGACCTCGGCCACGTCCGAAATCGCCCATCCGAGCCCCTGCATGTCCTGCCGAGAGCGGTGGGTCACCGGCCTGATCCTCGCCTCGGCATCGCCGGACAGGATCTCTGCAATGGCTTCCGCCGGATAGAGAGGCCGTTCAGTCGGGATAGTCCGTTCTTCGCCCTCGCCAGGCGGAGTACCTGAATACTGACTGACGTTCCTTGTCTTTACCATAATGGTAACAGATCACATCCGCCCGTCGAGATAACGCCCGGTCTCCTTGTGGGCGAACTCCGGCACCATGTCGTGGAAGAGGCGGACCAGGTCGCCCTTCTCCCAACGGCCTGCGGCGCGCAGGTCATGGATGGTCTGGAGGAAGTGGTCGAGCTGGTCGGCGTCGTACTCAGCCGGGTTGCGGATCACACCCAGGTTCTGGAACCGCTCCCAGTCCAGGTCCTCGTCGTCCGTATAGAACTCCTCGAAGTCCTTCTCACCGGTGGTATCACTGGCAAAGAAATAGCAGGGCCACTGCCCTCGCGCGGCCATCGTCTCCACGCTCGCACGCGCCTCCTCCTCGCTGGCGCACGGCACCGCCTCGTAGCCCAGAGCGGCCAGGTAGCGCTCGGCAATCTCCGAGAAGGTGGTCAGGTGCAGACGCTCGCTGAGCTTGGGGAAGAAGATGTCCCGGTTCTCGCCCAGCAGGCAGGAGAGCAGGCAGAGCTCCCCCGACTCGCGATCAGTAACGAAATAGCGACGCACATCGTTGGGTGCGGACAACGGCTGGCGCTTGAGGATCCGCTGGTTGAAGCCGTGGAGCAGGCTGCCATCGGAGAAGGCGACGTTGGCAAACCGCGCCATGGAGAGGGGCACGGATTCGCTCTCACGCATGAGGAAGAGCTCCATGATGCGCTTGCTCGCGCCCATCATGTTGGCCGGGGCGGCGGCCTTGTCCGTGGACACACAGAAGTACTTCCCCGCCCCCTTCTCCCGGGCCCAGCGCGCCGTGCGCAGGGTATTCTCGATGTTCACCTCCACCATGCGCATGAGGCTGTAGGGGTCCTTCTCCGAGCGCACATGCTTCATCGCCGAGAGGTTGAGCACATAGTCGTAGCCGCCCTCCTCCCGCATGAGCGCATCAAAGGGGACCGAGCCGGCATCCAGGGCGAAGGTGCGGAAGTTGCCGTCGATATAGCCCAGGCTGCTGCGCAGGTCGCGCACCAGCTCCACCAGGTTGTTCTCGCTGAGGTCAACGACATCCAAGGCGGCCGGATTACGGCGGAAGATCTCGCGGACCACCGCCTGGCCGATGGTCCCCGCCCCGCCGATGACCAGAAAGCGGCCCCCGGCCACCCGCTCGGCCAGCGCCTCCCGGTGCTGTGTCAGGTCTTCATCAAAGAGAGGCGCGTCGCGCCCGATGAGGGAGAGTACATCCATTCAACGCACTACCATGGGTCGATATTTCAAGATAATGCCGCTCTTCAGGCCCGATTCCAGCGCCCATGGAAAACCACCCCAAGAACGAAGACGCGACGCTCCCACGCTCGGCGGTCCAAACCTTCAAAGGCACTGAAGGCCCTTTCCGCTTTCCCGAGCAGTTCCCCTACATGGTCCCGGGAGAAACGGCGGTTCAGATCGTAATCCGCCTCGTGGCGAGCCTGCTGTAGATCCGCGAACGCCCTGGCAACCTGACGCAAGGCATCCGACGGCGGATGCGTCATAACCTCCGCGAGAGCCTGGGGAGGCTGCCTTGCATCCCAGTTCGCGACGGCATGGCACAGTTTTTTCATACTGTTGTGGTCGCACGCCCGGGCCACGCGCCCGCGCAATGCCTCGGCATCGTTCCCGGAGACAACCTCACGTGCCGCTGCATCCACCAACAAATGGAAAAGGGCATAATAGGCCGTGGAGACTGCCCGCCTCAGGCTTGCCTGTTTAGGTCTTTTCGGTTCCCGATAAGCAAGCTGTCGGGCCTGCGACAGTAAATCGCGAGCCAGCGCCATGAGTACTTCCTTGTAATGCTTGCCTCAATTCTCCAGCCAGATATAGGGCCAGATCCCGGGAACGAGTTCCCCCAACCGATTCCGGATCCGCTCGTTGAACGTCTCGATGTCCTCCAGCGCCCCCGGCTGGGCCGTCACCCCTTCCGGCACGCGCACCCAGACCCAGACGGCCTCATCCCCGGTGGCATCCTCGCCCCATTTCAGGCGCAAACCCTGCACAAACCCCGGCATGGGCAGACGACGCAACTCCGCCTCTACCTGATTCCAGTCCACCAGCTGCTCCGCGTGCATGGCGCCCTCCACTCTCCTTCGTACGAGTTCCCTACATCCACTCTAGGCCCACTCTACAACAAGCCCCGACCACGGTAACGCGCTCCCGCCGGATGCGGGGTCATCCCTCGTGATCCCATTGAAAGCGTCGCTTCAGGCGATTCCCCCAGTCCCAGCCAACAACACGCTCATGCTGCAAACGACCGACCACGATGCCGGGGGCGACTCCCATGCGCTCGGCGAAGGCGCTGACCTGCTCCAGGGTGGGGCGGCCCGGGGCGACAAAATCCCTCCATTCGCGGGGAGGAATGAGGAGATCGGCGGCGAAGCGATTGGCTTCGGCCTCCTTCTCCTCGTCCAGCCCGTTGCCCCCTTCCAGGAAGATCTCTCGCTTGCCGTGCAGCAGCAGATGCCCCGCCTCGTGGAAGAACGAGAACCAGAGCTGGTCATCGCTGCGATAACGCAGGGACACCTGGATCAGGGCCTTGTTCGAGGTCAGCCAGCGCGTGGCCCCACTGACCCGGGACTTCGGCAATGAGGGCACGAATTCAACGGCCACCCCCACCCCTGCACACCATTCCTGCAACCGCGGCTGGAAGACCTCCGGGGCCTCCCGGGTCAGTGCCCGGCATTCCTTCAACAGGGACCGGAATGCCGACGCATCGTAAGGCGCGCACCGCCGGGCATGCCCCTGTCGCTCCCCCTGCCGAAGCCAGGCCGAAACGGCTTCCGCCGCCGCCTGGAATCGCTGCGACTGGCGATACGCCACCTGATGGTTTTCCCAGACCGCCGCCCACTCCCGCGAGGAATGGACGCCGAAAAAGCGCAACAACTCATCGAGCTGCTCCCGCGTGTCCTTCCAGCTGTTGATCCAGCCTAGCTCCCTCATCTTCTTGATGGGGAAGCGCTTCATCCACTCCAGCTGCTCATGCTCCGCCTCAGCCGCGCGTGCCCGCGCAAGGGCCTCCTGGTGCTCCACCTCCAGCTGATTCCAGAAATGGGCCGGCCGCCCCAGCACACGCTCCAGGCGCAGGGCCGTATCCTGGGTCAAGGGCGCTTTCCCCTGGATGATCTGATTAACGGTCTTCGCCGCCAGCCCCGTACGCTGCGCCAGCTCCGCCTGACTCATGCCGGCGGATTCCAGATACTCCTCCAGGATCTCCCCCGGAGGCACCGTGTAATCCGGTGCGAAAGTCGCTTCCTGCATTTCAACCATGAGTATCCTCCACCGCGAGGATGCGGATCGCCGTCACACACGCCCAGTTCAGACCGCCTTCCTCCAGACGAGGAAACGGGTCATGGTCCGGGCAAAAGATCAATCGATAGGGATGGTCCAGATCCATGGAAAGCTGTCCCTGCCGGTTGCCGGTTAGTTCGTGGCAACGCTCCGGGCCAGAGAAGGGCGGATGGAAGTCTGCCAAGCTCTGTGCAGCCTGCAATGCCCGCAGGCGACGCTGCAGCAATCGGGCCCGGCGCTCACCATGTGCCTTTTGCAGTTGTCGCGCTTCGGAAAGCTGCTTGCGCAGGCGGTTACTTTTGAACCCCACATCCATATGGTAGTTTTCTTTACCTCATGCGTAAAGACAAAATAGCCCCATGAAAGAACCCGATCTCAAATAGCTACCCCAACCACCCCGCCGGCACCGACGAGGGCAGATTCACGATGCGCTCCTCCAGCCAGCGGGCGTTGGCCAGGCCGTCGTGCTGGCAGTGCTGGTACATGGGCAGCTCCGTCATCAGTCGCCAGATGGGGCGGGTCATCACCTCGCGCTGGTTGGTGTACTCCAACAGCGCGTCGCGCTCGGCGCGGGAGGCGAGCTGCACGGCGTTGAGCCAGTAGTTGGCCGTGGTGCCGGCGCGCTCGGTGAGGAAGGCCTCCCGCCGGCCCTCGAAGAACTCGGCATAACGCCGCGCCACCTCACGCTTGGCGGCCAGGATGTCCGGCAGGCGCTCCATCTGGGCCACACCCAGGGCGGCGTTGAGGTTGGGCAGACGGTAGTTGAAGCCCAGCTCGTCGTGGAAGAACTCGTAGCCATGGGGGGCCTTGGCGGTGGTGGTGAGGTGGCGGGCACGGGCGGCCAGATCGTCATCATCGGTGACGATCATCCCCCCGCCCCCGGTGGTGATCACCTTGTTGCCGTTGAAGCTCAACGTCCCCAGCCGGCCGAAGGTGCCGGTATGCCGCTCGCCCACCCAGCTGCCCAGGGACTCCGCGGCATCCTCCACCACCGGGATCCCGTACTCGTCACAGACGGCCACCAGCTCCGCCACCCGCGCCGGGTGGCCAAAGGTGTGCATGGGCAGGCAGGCCGCAATGCGCCGGCCGGTAGAGCGGTTGATGCAAGCCCCGCCCTCGCCCACCTCGGCATGGGCTTCGAGATAGCGTCGCACCGCCTCCGGCGAGAGGCCGAGGGTGTCCTCGTCCACATCGACGAAGACCGGCTCCGCCCCGGTGTAGGCCACCGCGTTGCAGGTGGCCACAAAGGTCAACGCCTGGGCCAGCACCTCATCCCCCGGTTCCACCCCGGCGACCACCAGGGCCGCGTGCAGGGCAGCTGTGCCGTTGACCGTCGCCACCGCATGACGGGCGCCCACGAAGTCCGCCACCCGCTTCTCGAACTCCGTTACCCGCGCCCCCACGGAGGAGACGAAGTTGGAATCGACGCAGTCGACGAGATAGTCCTTCTCGGCCCCCTCAAAAACGGGCCGGTGCAGCGGGATGAAGCCCTCTCCGAAGATGGCGCGGACATACGCGATCAGGGCATCGATGGAAGGTGCCTCGGATGCCATCAGCTTTCCTTCTCCAGCGGATTCATCGCGCCCGCGACCAGCGGCTCCAACCGACCGACCGCCTCGTCCCCCAGGGCGGCCCGTCCCTTGCCCAAGCTGGCACTGCTCACGCCGGCCACGGCCGCACGGCGCGCCTCGTCCTCCGCCGATAGGCCGGCGAAGTCAAGGACGCGGCCCAGCTCCCTCTCCGGCTCGCGCACAAAATCCTCGTAGCTGACATCCAGCCAGCGCTCCGCCGGCATGCTGGCGAAGGCCTCGGCCGAGGCCTCCACACAGCGGCGCCATTGGAGGGCACAGACCTCGTCCAGCGGGCGCTCGGCCAGGAGCTCATCCATATCATCGAGCTGCGGCCCCCAGAGGCCCACCCGCCCCTCGCGGGAGAACAGCCGATGGATCCGGCTGCCGAAATAGCGAGCGGCGTACCACGGCAGATCCGTGGCGGGCACGAAGCGCGCCTTGCACGCCAGGTAGGGAATATCCAGCGGCGCCTTCCAGCGCGCCATCGCCGATCCGACCGCATCCAGCCCATCCCGATGGATGAAGACGTAGCGCGCCTCCGGCACCACCCGGTCGACAAAGGGCACACGCAGGGAGTTGGCGCAGGTCTTCTCCACGACCACATCGGCACCGTACCGACGCGCCACCCAATCGAACTGCCGTCGGATATAGCGCCGGACATCCGGCCGCGCCCGATCGGCGGGAAACTCGTCGGACGGATAACGGAGGTTGCCGTGGCGCCAGATATAGTTGATCTCGTCACACGGCCAAGTGGCCACGCCCGGGAATTGCGTGAGCACGTCCCGGAGCATGTTGGTACCGGAGCGGGGGGCACCGATGATAATCAGCGGGCTGTAATTCATCCGACCTCGGCTCCCAACTCACGGTAGACATCAAGATACTGCTGCTGGATGGCGCGTACGTCGAAGTCGGCCTCGACCATCCGTCGGGCCGCCTGGCCCATGACCAGCCGCTGAGCCTCGTCCTCCAGCAGTGTGCTCACCCGCTCAGTCAGCGCATCCACATCGCGGTCGGCTACAAGGAATCCGGTCTCGCCGTCCCGTACCGCCTCACGGACGCCGGGGACATCGAAGCCCACCGTTGGCAATCCGGTGGCGGCGGCCTCCAGGACCACGCGGGGCGTCCCCTCGCGATAGGAGGGGAAGAGCAATAGGTCGGCCTCCGCCAACAGAGGCCCAACGTCCGATAGGCGGCCAAGGTACTCCACACCGTCCTGGTCGCGAACCCAGTCCGCCGTGACCGCATCGGGATGAACCGGATCCTCCTCCCCCGCCAGGAGAAAGCGCGCCTCCGGCCAGCGCTGCCGGATACGGCGCCCCACCCCGACAAACTCCGGGATGCCCTTCTGGTTCAACAACCGCCCCAGCATCACCACCACTGGCACCTGCCCTTCTCGGTCGGAACGGTCCACCACCGTGAAGCGCTCCACATCCACCCCGGAACTCGCGATCAACCGCACCTGCCCATCACTGACCCAACCACGATCCAGAAACAGCTGGCGATCATCGCGATTCTGGAAGATCGCCACATCACCGCGCGGCATGGATGCCGCATAGCCCCAACCGGCCAGTCGCGCACCGACCCCGCCGGTGATAAACGCGTGGCCGAGGCCGGTAATGGCATTGGCAATGCTCACTGAATCCCCCAGCACCCGCCGGGCGGCCAGCGTACCGAAGATCACCGGCTTGGCATGAAAGTGCTGGATCAACGACGGCTGCCACCTGCGGTAGATCGCCAGCAGGCGCCGGTAGGCCTTCCAATCAGCGGCAGGAGACAACCCACCCCGATTGAAGACCACCGGCTCCAGACGCGCACCCAGCTCCACAAGGGAACGGCTCTCCGCATCATCCGCCGTGGCCAGCACTACCACCCAGCCCTGGTCCAGAAAGCACCGAATCAAGGCTATCCGCGAACTGGTAAGCGCGTAACCCCGGTTGGCAGCAAAAACGACGACTGGCTGGCTCATCGGGCCGGATTCTCTTCCAACCACGCCTGAAACATCAGCACATCCCAGAGGTAATAGTGCCAGCGCCGCTTGCCAGAGACGTGCTCCTGCCACATGCGCCGAATCGGAGCTGGGTCAAAGAAGCCCTCCTCCCGCAGACGCCTCTCATCCAGCAACTCTTCCGCCCATTCGCGCAGTGGGCCGCGCAACCAGTGCTCGATGGGCACGCCAAATCCCATCTTGGGGCGATCCATCAGTTCCTGGGGCACATAGCGATAGAGGACCTGACGCAGCAGCCACTTGCCCTTGCCGTCCCGGTACTTGTACTCGGTGGGCACCCGCCAGGCGAACTCCACTAATCGATGATCCAGCAGCGGCACCCGCGCCTCCAGGCTCACGGCCATGCTGGCACGGTCCACCTTGGCGAGGATGTCGTCAGGCAGGTAGGTCATCTGGTCCAGATACATCATCTCCTCGCGCAAGCCGGGTAACTCCGGCATCCGCTCAGATTGAGTAAGCAGCGTATCCGGCTCGCTCGCGCCCAAAACCACCGATGCCGGGTCCTTCCAGTGGGAAGTTAGCGAGCGGTAGAAGTCCAGTCCATCCTTGGCGTTTAGCGCCTCACCCAACTTCTCCAATTTGTTCGCTACATTGGGAATACGCCATTTCCTAGGCAGCACCTGCGCCCAGCGCTGGACATCCCGCTGGGCCAAACGGTCAACGCCCCATCCAAGCCCTCTACGTAGCGGCCGTGGCAAGCTCGACGCTTTAGTCCAGGTCCCGGGGCCAACAATGTGCCGATTGTAGCCGCAGAACAGCTCGTCTCCGCCATCCCCGGACAGGCTGACCGACACATACTGATGCGCCAGTTGGCTAACCAAGAAAGTCGGGATCTGGGAAGAGTCCGAAAAGGGCTCGTCATAGATGGCGGACAGCTTAGGGATGACCGCCATCGCCTCCTCGGGCGTGACATAGAGCTCCGTATGCTCGGTCCCCAGATACTTAGCCACGGCTCTGGCGTGCTTCGCCTCGTTGTAGCCCTCCTCGTGGAAGCCGATGGAGAAGGTCTTCACCGGCCGGTCGCTCTGCGCCTGCATCAGCGCTGCGACAACGGTGGAGTCGTACCCCCCGGACAGGAATGCACCCAGCGGCACGTCGGCCGCCATCCGGCGGCCGACGGCATCGCGCAAGAGGGCGTCCAGTTCGCCGGCCAGTGCCCCCGGCTCACCGCCAGCGTCGGCTACGCCCTGCTCCGCTATACGACCGAGATCCCAATAACAGACCGGCGGCCCCACATCCCGGCCATCCTCGCGGATGGCCACGAAATGAGCCGGCAGCAGCTTGGCGATACCCAGGTGGATGCTCCAGGGCGCGGGCACGTAATTGTGGCGCATGTAGAGCGCCAGGGCGTCCCGGTCCACCTGGCCCTGCCAGTCCGGGTGGGCGGAAAGCGCCTTGAGTTCGGAGCCGAAGAGGAAGGTATCGCCACTGCGGCCGTAGTAGAGCGGCTTCTCACCCATGCGGTCCCGGGCCAGGAACAGCGCCCGCTCGGCGGTATCCCAGAGGGCGAAGGCGAACATGCCGTTGAGCCGTTCCAGCGCCCCTTGAACGCCCCAGTGGCGCAGCGCGGCCAGCAACGTCTCGGTATCGGAATGGCCCCGCCAGTCAAAGGCGCCGCCTTCGCGCTCCAGTTGCGCTCGCAGGTTCCGGTGGTTGTAGATCTCGCCGTTGTAGACGAGCACGTAGCGCCCGCAGGGCGAGTGCATGGGTTGGTGGCCGGCGGGAGAGAGATCCAGGATCGAGAGGCGGCGGTGGGCAAGGGCCAAACCCGCCGAGCCATCCGTCCAGGCGCCGGCGTCGTCCGGGCCGCGACTCTCCAGGCGCGCTGCCATGCGCTCGGCAACTTGCTGCTCGGGAGCCGGGCCGGCCCAAAAGCCGATAATTCCGCACATCAGCGCACCGCTCCCTTAACCGCAGCCAAGAAGCGCGGCGCCTGCGCCTCCAGGGAATACCAGTGTTCCACCCGCTCCCGGCCAACCGCGCCCATGGTCCGGCGCCCCGCCTCGCCTCTCTGGAGCAGCTCCTGCAAAGCCTTTTGCCATTCCTCGGCGGTTTCGGCCAGCAGACCGTTCTCTCCCTGGGTAACGATCTCCCGATTCACACCGACCGGCGATGCCACCACCGGGACCCCGCAGGCCATGTACTGGATCAGCTTGTAGCCACACTTGCCCCGCTCCCAGGGCGAATCCTGCAGCGGCATGATGCCGATATCGAACTTCTGGATGGACGACACCTCAGTCTCCACGGACCAGGGCCAGGCTTCCACGGGGGTCCCGGCAAAATCCGCCTCCCGGGCCCCGACGGCCGCGAAGCGCACCGGAACCTCCCTCTGCAGCGCCTCGAATACCGGCAACAGGGCTTGCAGGTAGCGGCTGGTCCGGGGCGTGCCGATCCAGCCCACCACCGGCACCTCGTTGGCCGGCCCCGGCAGGAGGCGGTAGCGCTCCGTATCCACCACCGTGGGGATCACCTCCACACGGTCCGCCCCGGCCTTCCGGGCCCGCGCCGCCAGGTATTCGTTGCCGGCCACCACCACGGCGGCATGGCGCATCACCGCATCGATCTTGCGCCCCAACAACCGGCGCACTAGCGCTCGGGGATGGCGGTCGTAGCGGTGGAACAGGGCGTCGTCGTAGTCCGCCACATAAGGCACGCCCATCGCCCGTAGCAGCCGTTCCACCACGGCAGGCAGGAACGGATACAGCTCCTTCTCCACGATCAGAACATCGAACCGCCGTGCCCGCCCCAACGCCCCAAACCGGCGCATGTAACCGGCCAGCACCTCCCGCCACCGCGACCCGCTGTTATACAGGGCCTGCAAATAGGCGTCCGAGAACAGGGGCGCCACCTCCACCGTCACGCCCTGGTCGCGGAAGTAGGGAAGGTACTGGAGATACCGCACCCGCGAGCTGGCACCCAGCGAGCCGTAGCGGGAAAAAAGCAGGACATTCATCGCTAAAACGGCGTGTTGCCGAAAACGCGAGCTCTTTGCTTGGCGCGTTTTCGGGCACTGGTCGCGAACAAGTTCTTGTCAGAGCTAGGCGAACCCATAGACCTTTTGGTACTCCTCCAAACGCGCGTCGCTGTCCATATAAGCTTTAGCAAGCCGCTTCCCTTGGCTTATTAACGCCTCACCCAGCGCTTCATCACACACCAGGGCGCTCAATTGCTCGGCAAGGTGTGACGGATCCTCCATATTAAACAGCATCCCCGTTATTTTATCTTGCACAACCTCATTTAGGCCTGGAATATCACTAGCAATCACGGGAACCTCTGCCTCATACGCTTCCAGCGCCACTAGTCCAAATGATTCCATCCGTGATGGAATCACTAGTGCATCGTAGATCGGCAAAATAGAACGGACATTTTTATGGCGCCCCGCTAATTTGACGCACTCCTTCAGACCATACCTATCAATTAATGCTGCCAAATTATTTGCTTCAGAGCCATCACCAAAAATATCACAATTAACGTAAAACCCTTTTTCCACCAATATACGTACAGCATCAACTAACACATCAAACCCTTTCTCGTTAGCCAGTCTCCCTATTCCGATTATCTTTATGGCACCCGCAGGCGCCGGTTCCGGATTTGGTTCACACTCCGCCGGCAGGTCATTAGCGGGTGATATCCAATTCTTGATTACCTCGACCTTGTTTGCATGATTAACACCAAGCCTGCCCCTGACCTCTCGGCCAAGCGCTTCTGAGACACAACAAACCTTCTTGACCAAATGCCGCCAAATAAAGACTTCCACGCCGTTCTTCCATGCGAAAAGACCTGGGTTCCCCGTTCCTGAAAATTGATGCACCGTTACCACGAACCGCCGGCCCCGAAGCATGATCATGCTAAGCAGGGCTACGAGGAGTGGGAATCGTCCGTGAAAATGCACCACACCGGCCGATTTTCGGCGGATAAGCCAATAGAAAAGCCTGATGTTCGAATACACGAAGCGCGATGGCTTATACGATAGCTTAACGACCTCAAACGGCACGCCGTCTATCTCCAGCTCCTTGGCTAACCATCCATCAGCTGGACATATTACAGCTTCCAATATGCCAGCGTCCCTGAGAAGGCGTGCCAAGTTAAGCACATGCGTAGCGACCCCAACTGCCTCTACCGATGAAGGTATCAAAACGACTTTCATCGGAGACTCCAACCACCTTGCTGGGCTCGTTTACTTGGCAGCCGTGCAGCACATGCCCCATACAGAACCAAGAAAGTCGAACTACCATACAATGGGCCCACAAGTACGTTGCCCGTAAGCGATACCACCATGGCCACCGAGAACGCAGCAATACCAAATCGGCTACACAGACCACTTTCCGAATGGGCCTTCCCAACTTCCCTTCTATTGGAATTTAACGGCAGAATAGGCCAGATCAGCAAAATCAGAACCAGTATAAGCCCGACCAATCCCAACCACAGAGACACGTTAAGGAAAAAATTATGAGCTGATTCCAATGCTAATAAACGCTCCCCTGACCCAAATCCAATGCCCAAAAATATGCGAGGCGTTTCCGCAAACCATCCTGCAAATGCCTCCCGCCACAAAACGAGTCGCGTGACCATGGAGTGATACTCGCTACTTCCCGAAACAAACGTCTGCGTTAGCCGGTTTACTCCCGCCATCTCTTCAGAGCCCAGGATGATGCCTATCCCAACCATCACAACGACCGCAGCGCCACCGAGCAGGCGCTTGTTCAACTTCCCGTATATTGCAAAACGCTTTGTTTCCGGAATGAATATGGCCAAACATCCTACTCCAAACGCAAGAAACCCACTTCGTGATTGCACCAATATTAGGCCGATAAAGTTCAGCGCGAACCCCACGCCTAGCATAATGCGATTAGTCCACAGCAAGCTTCTCTTGTCCCAAAGCAAATAGCATAGAGACAATGTCGCTGCCAATGCATACAGTGCCGCAATACCATTGAAACTGGCTTGACCACTATAGCCGGCACCCCCAGCCGAAGAGAAATAGCCCGCTACTCTATGCAGGCCCGCCTGTTGGCTATATATATATATGGACGAAAGACCCAAAAACGCCCCTGCTAACACAATATTTTTAGTAACAACCCTTAGTTCACGGGGTCTGGTTATAAACGCCAACGCTAATGCGCCCCATAGAAGAGTTTGCGTAAAACGAAAAAAAGGCGCCCATTCCACCCTGTAAAATGGGGAGATCAAAACCCCTAATGCAGCAACCAAATAAAGACCGAGCACAAGACCGATAAATAAAAGCACCCTGCGATTTATCGCGCCCTTACCGGAAACGTGTAGCAGCCAAAGCGACCATAGGACGACAAAAAGCAGATCAGTCGCTCGAATGGAAAGGCCTGATACTGTCGCAAGCTGCCACGGATTCGCGAGACCAACCAAGGGCATCCAACCAAGGAGGATGGTCCCAAGCCTTTTGATAGACCAGCCTACCTTTATACTTGTTGCGACCTGAGTGACCATATACCCTCGAGGAATTACACTCTATTCTAGGCCCGCTTCGCATTGCAGGAGCTGGGTGAGACCCTGCGAGGCGAACGCCGAGGAGGAATCCCTTGAGCGGCACCACCATCCATAAGCAGGCCCGGACGACCCCGCAACTGCGGGAGGAAATCCGGAACTCGACGCTGTCCGAGCGGGCGCTGGCGGAGAAGTACAACGTCTCGCGGTCCACGGTCCGCAAGTGGAAGTACCGGGAGACGGCTGCGGACCTCGGCCACCGCCCGCATCGACTGCACACGGCGCTGTCGGCGGCGCAGGAGGCCATCGTAGTGGAGCTGCGCCGGTCGCTGCTGCTGTCCACCGATGACCTGCTGGTGGTGGTCCGGGAGTTCATCCAGCCGGACCTGAATCGCTCCACGCTGCAACGGCTGCTGGTCCGCCATGCGGTCTCCAATATCCGGGACCTGGTGCCACAGCCCGAGGGCGAGGCGAAACCGAAGACCTTCAAGGACTACCAGCCCGGCTACGTCCACGTGGACATCAAGTACCTGCCGGCGATGGTCGATGAGGACAGCCGGACCTATCTGTTCGTCGCCATCGACCGCGCCAGCCGCTGGGTCTACCTGGAGCGCCATCGGGAGAAGTCGCAGAAGGCCACCACGCGTTTTTTGAAGAACCTGCAGGAGAAGGCCCCGTTTCATCTGCGCATCCTGCTCACGGACAACGACCAGGCCTTCACGGACCGGTTCACCCAGAAGGGCCGGCAGCCCTCGGGGAGCCGCGTCTTCGACCAGCTCTGCGCCGACTTCGGTATCAACCATCGGCTGACGCCGCCGCGCCATCCCCAGACCAACGGGCTGGTGGAGCGCTTCAACGGCCGGGCCGCCGAAATCCTGCGGACGACGCACTTTGACTCCGCGCCGACCTGGACTCGATGCTCTGGCACTACAACCGGCTCTACAATCATCACATTCCGCAGCGGGCCCTCGGTCATCTGACGCCGGTCCGGAAGCTCAAGGACTGGCAGACCGAGAACCCCGAGTTGTTCCGGGGCAGGTCTACGATCAGTCAGGTCTCGACATATACTAGGTAATGCCGCAGCCGCCTCACTCACGTATCGTTATCTCGCATCCGGTTTCGGAAATCAATCAACATTTCTTCACTAATCTTGTCAGTACGAGGTGCATCGCGCACAGCTTCTATCATTGCCTGTCGTAATACGTTTACTCTAACGCCTTGGAGGTATCTCCTCTTATGCAGCCGGTATTTAAAACTAAACAAATGCCGTACATACAGTTTGTAGATAGCGAACCACACCCAAAACTGGAGCTTTGCCAAGTTTCTCCTCTTATACAATATCTTCGATAGGGTCCCGTTGTAGACATACGTTGGATCACGCGAATCGTGCGAATTACTGGCCTCATGATATACGGAAAAGTTCGGATGATATAACAGACGATAACCTAACCTTGCCGCACGCGTAGAAAACTCCCACTCTTCTTTCCCGAAAAAATAGACCTCTGGCAGCAAACCCAAATGATCAAAGATTTCCCGCTTGATCAGCATCAGTGCGCCGGATATGAAACGCCTGTCCGCTGCCCGGTCATACTGCCCCTTATCTTTTTCACCATGACCAATGTGTACCTCACTTCCCCAGAACTTAATATAACCTCCGGTACTCCAAATTCTCTGCGTATCCGGCCAAAACAAGATCTTACCCCCAACGATTCCGATATTTTTATTCGACTCGGAAGCCATCACGCTTTTTCTTATAAAGTCTTTATCATAAACAATACAATCATTATTCAAAAGAAGGATGTAGTCGCAACCATCGTCTAATGCCTTTTTGATGCCTCGATTACATCCCGCAGCGAATCCGAGGTTCCTCTCATTGAAAACAAACTGAACGCCCGAATCGTGAAATTCGTCAAAAAGTTTTTTGCCCGAACCGTCTTGGGAGTCGTTGTCGACTAAATAGACGGAGTGACTGTCATAGGTGATTGCCTCCAAGGAACTGAGGCAGCGTGCGCTATCCTCGTAGTTATTCCAGTTAAGGACGACAACCCCCACCTCTGGCCAAAGTGAATTAGTCCTCGTTTTTTGCGATACGGACGTTTTATTTTTTAGTGTTGCGTTCATAGCATCTCTTATACGCATGTAGTGTAACAAACTCTGTCTTTCTGGTGTCCCATATCCCCGGTACACCCAACCCTACAGCCTGAAGTTTATCCACCCAGGTCGGTTTGGAGTGGGAATCCGATCGGGAGTTACTTTGGATGGCGCGGCTTTGGCTCGCCAAGCCTAAATAGATTGAGGCATTGGAGCGGGTGAAGGGTGTAACCCCGGAAAAACCACTCAATTGAAGTAGGTGGTTCAAGGAGTCCCAATTGAAAAGCACCAAGTGACGCGGAACTTCCAAACCGCGCCAGCTTTCCCGGAAACGTTGATGTCCATAGGCCTCGATATTGGGGGTCTCGATATAGAGTATGCCGCCAGGTTTCAACAGGGCATGAGCGCGCTGAAGCAATCCGGCTGGATCGTGGACATGCTCGATGATGTGGCTCATGGTAATGACGTCGAATGCCTCTCCGGCATCGTCGAAGGCCTCAATTCCTCCTTGCCGCACTTCCAGGCCCGCCTGGCAGACAACCTCCACGGCCTTGGGATCCGGGTCCACGCCCGCCACTTGCCACCCCGCGCTGGCCGCGCGCCGGAGAAAGGCCCCGTTTCCGCAGCCGACGTCGAGCAAGCGCTGGCCTGACTCGGGTTGCGGGAGGAAGTACATCGATTGAGCCACCTTGGCGGGGAACCCGGGGGTGAGAACTGGAGCAAGAACGCCGATGGGGCTGGCCGGCCGATACCTGGTGCCGTATTTCCAGTTGCGGTAGCCGTTACCCAAGGCCCGCCGCCACCGCCGCAAGGCCGACAGTTCCTCGACTGCTGCCGCCCCTTCTTCGTGGGTGTAATAGCTCTGGTAGGCAAGAGAGATCGTGCCCGCCGTAGGACGCGGGTCCAGATAGGCACTACGACAGCTGCCGCACTGATGCAGGTCCCAGCGCCCGGGTGCGCTCCGGAATACCCTGTCGGTCAGCCCGCGATAAAGGGTCTTACGTTCTTCGGAACCGCACACCGGGCAGCGATCCATTTGCTCTAGTCCGTCAGAAGGCCAGTTTCTGTGCTCAAAGGCGGCTGCCATGGTGGTGGGCGTATCTCTATTCTGCATATCCCCGGTCATTCCCGAGCCCACCCCGAAAGATCCCGGCCGATCAACTCCCCAGTGCGGCCGACGTCCTCCCGGAAGTACGCAGCCAGCTCGGCGCGGAACGCGGGATCGAGCGGCGGGCGCTTGCTGTGCCTAGTGGTTATCCGGGTCGCCAGGCCCAGGCTCCTCTTCCATCCCATTGCGCGTTTTGTTTTTCCTGCCCATTGGAGGCCGCGCTGCAGGATTGGCTGAAAAACAGGCCAACGGGCTTTCTTGGAGGCATTTATTCGCTCATAACTCGGCAAATGAATGGGCTCCAGGCCCAGGAAACCCAGGGTTTGCTGGTAGACCGCATCGGTATCTTCTTTGAGGTCATCGTACAGCAGAACCAGGACACGCTCACGGCCAGCATGGTTAAACAGCCGATCCAGCTGCTCACTGTAAGTGAACATGGGCCCGTACTGCAGATTTTCCCTTTTCCAATTCCAACGGGAAAGTCGACGCCCTTCAGCGCGAGCGCTTTGTGCGTGCCAAGCAGATTCGAAACTTTTTATGTCTTCCATTCCTTCCCATATATTGTACCAGTATAGCGAGCAACTTGCTTCCACGGGGTCACGGAGCAAAACGATAAAGCGCGCTTCAGGCACCCAATTTAATATATTGGGCACAGCCCGGCAGGAATACAAATAACCATTTGATCCTTCCCCCACCGCCATCTCCCGCCCAGTGCCATGGCTAAACGACCGAGCGTAGTCTTTCCAGGACTCAACAATGCTGTAACTAAAATCGTCATTAAAAAAATGCGGTTCCTTAGGTCGCGAGAACAACACCTGGGGATGCTGGCTCAGATAATAGGCCAAGGCTGTTGTTCCGCATTTCGGAGCCCCGATCAGGAAGAAATTGGGCCATTGCTGCATTAAGCTCTCCGTTATTCTCGGGTTAGCGGACGGGGCGCCCTGGAACCGGGAATGGGCCCGGTACAATGCGGAGACGCCGTACGACCCAAAAGGCGGTGGCCGCGTTCGTTGCTACCAGGCCGGTTGCCATAGCGATGGCGCCGCCCTGTGCGCCGAACGGCGGTATGAGCGTCAAGGCGAGCGCGGCGTGGACAGCTAAACCCACTACCGTCCCGCGAATGGAATCGGTCTCCCAGCCGGTCATGTTCAGAAGCCAGCCCACCGAGCCGAAAGCCACGTTGATGGTCTGACCCACCACCAGCGCCGCCAGGGGCCAAGCGGCGATCCTGGCGTATTCGCTACCAAGTGCCCAGCCGAGCAAGGGCCCACCCCAGGCGATAAGAATCAGGGCGGCCGGCCCGGCCACCGCCAGGGCCACCTGCGCCGAGCGCCGGGAGAGCGCCTGGAGCTGGCCTTTATCTCCCTGGTGGTAGGCCCGAGCCAGGTAGGGCCCGATAACCATGTTGACGATTACCAGGGGCAGCGCTACCAAAGTGCCCCCTTGAATGGCGACCCGCAGGGCCGCCACCTGCTGATCACTGCTCACCGCCCCCAAAAACAACAAACCGAGCTGGGCGTTGAGCCCACCGGTAACCATTAACAAGGTGAACCGCCCCCAGGCGCTCCGCCAATGCTTGTGCGCGCTTGTCTCCGGGGTGTTGCGTCCCAATGGCCGCGCGTAGCGCCATAGCGCCACCGACGCTGCAAAGGCAAGCCCCGTAGCCGCTACAAACGCCATCACGGCCGCTCCGGCACTGAGGGAATCTACAGCGAAAAGAATACCAAGGATGCTGAGCAGGGCAACGGGCCGAACAAGCATTTGGGGAAACTGAGCCCGAACCACCCGATGCAGGCCCGCCAGCCCGCCGGCGCGCAAACCCTCGAAGCCCATGAAAGGAAGGGCCACAACACCGAGCCCGACCAAAGGCCACCGCGATTCCGAACCCCCGAACCAGAAGCCGGCACACACGATTACCAAACCGACGAGGGTCGCCGCCACCGCCACCTGCCGATCCCCCCAACGAAGCAGCGCCAGGATGCGCTTGCCATCATCGGAGGCATAGCGAGTAGCGGCTTCACGGGTGACAAGCTGCTGAAGGGCCGGCCCGAATGGAGTGGCCAACGCCGTCACCACCGCAACCACGAACGCGTACTGGCCGAATGCAGCCGGCCCCAATCCCCGAGCCAGCACGACGGTCACCAGCAATCCCAGAGCCATGGATACAGCCTTCAGGGCCCCGGCACCCGCTCCGGCACGGATCAAGAGTGCCGCCAGCCCATTGCCACGAGCTGAGCCGAGCAACCGCTGCACTTTTCCTGCGCTCAAGGAAAACATCTGGTTTGTTAAGGGCTCGCGTATGGGGTAACGGGCAAGTTAGGGGTTGCCATTCAGGCTTTCCCGATTACGGCCATTTAAAATATCCGCTCTTCCAGCATCTGCAGGAGGTACTGGCCGTAACCGGTCTTTTTCAGGGGCTGGGCAAGGCGCTCGACATCTTCCGAAGTGATGAAGCCCATGCGGTAGGCGGTTTCCTCCGGGGAGGCGACCTTCAGCCCTTGCCGCTTCTCTACCGTCTCGATGAACGTTGCGGCCTCCAGCAGGGACTCGTGGGTACCAGTATCCAACCATGCCATGCCCCGGCCCATGACCTCGACATGGAGGCCTCCGCCCTCCAGATAGGCACGGTTGACGTCGGTGATCTCCAGCTCGCCGCGGTGGGACGGCTGCACCTCGCGGGCGACTTCAGGTGCGGCTTCGTCATAGAAATACAAGCCAGTAACCGCATACCGCGACTGTGGCTGCTCGGGCTTTTCCGTCAGGCTGACGGCTCGCCCCTGGCTGTCGAAGGCGACCACGCCGTAGCGCTCCGGATCATGGACCGGGTAGGCGAAGACGGTGGCACCTTCGGCGCGCGCATCGGCATTGCGGAGCAGGCCGCGCAGATCGTGGCCGTGGAAAATGTTATCCCCGAGGATCAGGGCACAGGGTTGCCCGTCCAAGAAGTCCTCACCGATGACGAGGGCCTCGGCCAGGCCGTTGGGCTCACGCTGGACGGCGTATTCGATCTGCAGCCCCCACTGCCCGCCGTCGCCCAGGAGTTGGCGGAATAGCGGGGTGTGCTCCGGGGTGGAGATGACCAGGATCTCGCGGATGCCGCCCATCATCAGGGTGCAGAGCGGATAGTAGATCATCGGCTTGTCGAACACCGGCAGCAGCTGCTTGGACAGGGTGTGCGTTACCGGGTAGAGCCGGGTGCCACTACCGCCGGCGAGGATGATGCCTTTGCGAGCCGTCATAGGATGCTACTTTCTCTGTGAGATAGAACCGTCAATTCAAATAATGGCTAATCAAAGATCTCGGCCTGTTCCAGTGTCCGACCCCCCCGATCCTTGCCGGAAACCAAGGGCTCGCCTTGCAGCGGCCAACCGATGGCCAGGGTCGGATCGTCCCAGCGGATGCTGCGCTCGTGCTCCGGGGCGTAGTAGTCGCTGCACTTGTACTGGAACTCCGCCAATTCGCTGGTCACGTAGAAGCCGTGGGCAAAGCCCGGCGGCACCCACAGCATTCGCTTGTTATCCCCCGAGAGATGCTCTCCTACCCACTGGCCGAAGGTCGACGAGCTGCGGCGGATGTCGACGGCGACGTCAAACACCTCGCCCACCGTGACCCGCACCAGCTTGCCCTGGGGCTGCCGGATCTGATAGTGCAGGCCGCGCAGGGTGCCCCGGATGGAGCGACTGTGGTTGTCCTGGACGAAGTCGTAATCGATGCCGGCTTCCGCGAACTTGCGTCGCTGCCACGTCTCCATGAAGAATCCGCGCTCGTCGCCGAACACGTCGGGCTCGATAAGCAGGACATCTCGGATCGCGGTGGGGATGACATTCATTCTTCGGTAGCCCCTTCACAGGCGACGATTTCGGTAAGCGCGTGGTCCACGCCCCGCTGCCAATCCGGCATACTCAGGCCGAAGGTCCTCTCTAGCCCGCTGCAATCCAAGCGAGAGTTCCGCGGCCGCGCAGCCTGGACCGGAAAGGCCTCGGTCGAAACGCGGGCAACGGCCTCATCCGCTACACTGACCGGCCAACCGGCAGCCCGGGCCTGCTCGATTACCCAGCGTGCATAACCGTGCCATGTGGTCTCGCCGGCGGCGGCCAAATGATAGAGACCGGCGCACTCAGGTTGAGCGGTGACAGTCGGCAACGCATGCGCTGTGACATCGGCAATCAGTTCAGCCCCCGTGGGGGCGCCATACTGATCGTCGATTACCTGCAGAGCATCCCGCTCCCGGGCCAGGCGGAGCATTGTGCGGATGAAGTTCTTACCCCGGGCGGCGTAGACCCAGCTGGTGCGGAAGATGAGGTGGGTACAGCCGCTGGCCCGGATTGCATTCTCCCCTTCCAGTTTGCTGCGCCCGTAGACGCTGAGCGGCCCCGTCACGTCGTTCTCGCACCAGGGCCGATCGCCACTGCCATCGAATACGTAATCCGTCGAGTAATGGACCAGCAAAGCCCCCTGTGCACGAGCCTGCTCAGCGATCACGCCTGGGGCCGTGGCATTGATCGCCTCCGCGCGCTCGGGCTCGGACTCTGCACGATCCACGGCCGTGTAGGCAGCCGCGTTGACGATGACAGCTGGCCGCACCGTCCGGATGGCCTCGCGCAGGGCGTCCGGGTCGGTAAGATCGCCACGCAGGCCATCACGACCGTGCCGATCTAGGGGGATAACCTCGCCCAGTGGCGCGAGCGCTCGTTGCAGCTCCCACCCTACTTGCCCATTGGGGCCGAAAAGCAGGATTGTCATATCAGCGCCCCGCGATGACCGTAATTCGTCTCGATCCATTCCCGATATGCGCCAGTGCGGACGCGCTCGGTCCAAGCCTGGTTCTCCAAGTACCAGCGCACCGTCTTTTCCAGGCCTGTATCAAAGCGCTCGCGGGGTTGCCAACTGAGCTCATCGCTAATGCGAGAGTCGTCGATAGCGTAACGCCGGTCATGGCCCGGGCGATCTTCGACAAACTGGATTAGGCGCTCGTAAGCTCCCTCGCTGTCCGGCGCAGCGCGATCCAGGGTGGCGCAAACCGCGCGGACCACTTCCAAGTTTGTGCGTTCACTGCGACCGCCGATGTTATAGGTTCGCCCGTCGACACCTTTCTCCAGCACATGGCGCAGGGCGTAAGCGTGATCCTCTACGTAAAGCCAATCACGAACGTTGTCGCCCTGTCCGTAAACGGGTAACGGCTTCCCTTCCAGGGCGTTAAGGATCATCAAAGGGATGAGTTTTTCCGGGAACTGGTACGGACCGTAGTTGTTCGAGCAGTTCGTCAATACCACCGGAAGGCCGTATGTACGGTGCCAGGCTCGGACCAAATGATCGCTCGCCGCCTTGCTGGCCGAATAAGGAGAACTCGGCGCATACGGCGTGTCCTCGGTGAACGGCGGGTCGTCCGGGTCCAAGTCGCCATAGACTTCATCGGTCGACACGTGGTGAAAACGGAAATTGTCCCGTTTTTCCGCATCCTGTTCAGCCCAGTAGGCCCGTGACGCCTCAAGCAGGTTCTGCGTCCCAGCGACATTGGTTTCCACGAAAACCGCCGGCCCTTCAATCGACCGATCCACGTGAGACTCAGCAGCCAGGTGCATGACCGCATCGGGCTTATTATCTCGGAATACCCTCTCCAATTCAGCACGGTTGCGGATATCGACCTGCTCGAAGACGTGCCTCGGGTGATCCCGGGCCTCTGCCAGCGATTCCGGATTGCCGGCGTAGGTCAAGGCGTCGACGTTTATGACGACGTTGTCCGTCTCGCGTATGAACTGCCGGACGACGGCGGAGCCAATGAAACCGGCTCCACCTGTAATGACAATGCGTTTTCTACTCATGAGATGAAGACGTCGCATGGCCAAGAGGGCCGCTAAAAGGTGACTGGGTACGTCGACCGGACACGCTACCGCCTGAGATGCAGCGATCCCATCGCGCAGGTGTCTGATTTTACGGCACCGTGTTTGTCGCACACGGCCTTTGGCCGTGCACGACCTACGGCGGGGGAGTCCCTCTCCCCTGCCCCTCTCCCATCGAGGGAGAGGGGTCGAGAAATCGTGCGCCAATTGTCCGTTGCACCGTCGCGCTGTCCAGTCCGTCGCCGTAGATTGGCTGCTCCTGGCTGCCAACATTACACGTCGCACCGCACTGGAGACGTCGGCTGCCTTGAGCAGCCGACCTACACGCCCGCCGACCTACGTACCTCCGTCGTCCCTGTCTCCGCCGGACGACACGTCGCCCTGTCCGGCCACTTCAGCGCGCAGGGTCTCGATCTCCGCGAGCAATTCGCGGTGCTCGCGCTCCTTGCGGCGGAGAAAGCGCACCGCCAGCGCTGCCTTCTCGCTCGCACCCTTGGGCGTGAGCGTGTAGAGATAGGCGCGCTTGTTCGGGTTACGCCGGAAGTTCTCCGCTTTCACCAGACCACGGTCGATGAGCGCACGCAGGCAGTAATTCGTCCGCCCGAGGCTGACACCGAGCGCACTCGCGAGCTCCCGCTGGGTGAGCTCGGGGTTGTCCTCGAGCAGGCGCAGGGCCTGCAGGCGTAGCTCGTCGGATGCCATGACGGTGTTCAGCGCCTGAACGATGGTTTGAGTATTGAACGCACTGTGGCCAGCTATTGCAAGGACGCCGTTCGCAGTACACCAACAGGTAGACGCCTTCCCTGATTCGGTTCGGTACAAAGGGGCAACGGGTTCCGGAGGGACAGGGTTTCCGGGAAGTATGGTGAGAGCTGACGGCCGGAATCCGGGACGGAGCCAGGGCGTGAACGTCGACGCTCTCGTGTATTTGCCGATGTCGGCTGCCAGGAGCGGCCGACCTACGGCTCCCTCGGTGATGGCTGTTCAGGGGCCGTCGTCTGTTTACGGCCACAGACCGTGTGGGGCATCCGGGGGCGGCCGGACCTGGCACGCCGTCGTACCGCTTCCCGCAGGTTGGCTGCTCCTGGCAGCCAACATCCACGCTCGGCACCCGCCGGGAGCAACGTCGGCTGCCTTCGAGCAGCCGACCTACACGCGCCAGTCCCCGTAGGTTGGCTGCTCCTGGCAGCCAACACCCACGCCCGGCACCCGCCGGGAGCAATGTCGGCTGCCTTCGAGCAGCCGACCTACACGCTGTCACGCCGCCCCTGCAACAGCGTCCGGAGGAGCCAGGGCCACGGCGTCGCCTCCGGACGGGATCAATCGTTATTTTATCGTTGCATAAATCGTTTCATACTATATCGGTAACAAACCGATATTGTTTTCAAAACCAAACGATTATATATTTAAAAATCGTGAAATTATTGTAGTGTAATAGAATCCATGGCCGTGTCCGTTACCACACTCACGGAGCAGCTCAGGGCGTTGGGGGTAGCGTCGCGTGGTGAGCTCGCGCGTCTGCTCGGCGTGAGTGCCACCACCGTCTATCGCCACCTCCGCGAAGCGGAGCGTGCGTCGATGGTGGTGCATTTCGGGCGGGGGCGAGGGACGCGCTATGCCGTGCGGGCCCCGCTGTTCCAGCGTGCGAGCGGTGATACCCCGCTTTATCGCGTGGATAACAAAGGCGTCGTCCACCAGGCAGCAACGCTGACAGGTCTCGATCGGGGGGCGGTTCTCGTGCGTCCTCCCGCTAGTGGCGACCTGCCTCGCCTCATGCTCGGTGAGTCCGGCGACGGCCATTTCGACGACCTGCCCTTCTATCTCCAGGATCTTCGTCCGCAGGGGTTCCTGGGGCGTCAGTACGCCCATTCCCTGCCGGAGCTGCCGGACAACCCGGACCACTGGAACGGCAATCAGGTTGGCGGCTACCTCCTCGACCACGCGGTGGATTTGCCGGGGGATCTTCTTCTGGGCGATGCAGCGGTGGAGCGTCTGCGGCACTGGCGGCCGGCGCAGTGCACCCCGACGGATTTCCCTGACATGGCCGAGCACGCACTGGCCGGCGAGATCGCGGGATCATCTGCCGGCGGCGAGCAGCCGAAGTTCCCCGCGTTCGTGGATGGTAACCACGTGCTCGTCAAGTTCTCCGCTGCTGACAGGACCTCCGTGGCGGCGCAACGCTGGCACGACCTGCTCGTCTGCGAGCACCTGGCGCTCACGACACTCGCCGAAGCGGGCCTGCCGGTTGCCGCTACGCGCCTTTACGATGAAGGGGAACGGCTGTTTCTCGCCTCCCGCCGATTCGACCGCGCCGGCAGGGACGGACGGCGGCCCGCGCTATCCCTCACTGCGGTCGATGCGGAGTTTGTGGGCCTGGGATACGGCTGGCAAAACGTCGCCAACGCGCTGACCGAGCTGGGATTGCTCGACGCTCACAGTCAGGGGCATATAGGATTCCTGGCGGCCTTTTCCGACTGGATTGAGAATACGGACCAGCACCTGGGGAATATCACGCTCCAGCCGCATCCCGCGGGCCATCTCGTAGTCGCACCTGCTTACGACGTGCTGCCCATGCGCCATGCCCCCCGGCAGACCGAGCTGCCGCCCGTGCCTCCCTTCCGAGTGCCGGTGTGCCGCGGGCCTCGGCCGCAGTGGCAACGAGCCGGGGAGACCGCGATGGTGTTCTGGCAGAGGGTCAGCCGTGATGAGCGAATCAGTGAAGGATTCCGGGAGCTGGCCGCACAGCGGCACAAGGCCGTCGCGGACGCCCTGAATTGGGGCGACTCAGGGCTGGATACCACCGAGGAAGACACCATCGGCTGGTGAGCCGGTACCGGCGCCCAGGGGACGACTGAACCTTGCCCGCTGTCGTACCGCCTCCGCTAGGTTGGCGGCTCCCGGCAGCCAACATCACCATGCCGAGGTATTGGAGCGGGGAATGTCGGCTGCCAGGAGCAGCCGACCTACCGCTGCCTCGGTGACGCTTGGTCAACGGCTCTCGTCTGTTTACGGCCGCAGGCCGTGTGCGGCATCCCGGGGGCGGCCGGACCTGGCACGCCGTCGTACCGCCTCCGGTAGGTTGGCTGCTCCCGGCGGCCAACATCACCATGCCGAGGCATTGGAGCGGGGAATGTTGGCTGCCAGGCGCAGCCGACCTACCGGTGCCTCGGTGACGCTTGGTCAACGGCTCTCGTCTGTATACGCCCGCAGGCCGTGTGCGGCATCCCGGGGGCGGCCGGACCTTGCCCGCTGTCGTACCACCTCCGGTAGGTTGGCTGCTCCTGGCAGCCAACATCCTCATGCCGAGGCATTGGAGCGGGGAATGTCGGCTGCCAGGCGCAGCATCCGTAGGTCGTGCGCCGAAGGCGTGCGACATAGACCTACGGAAGATGGGGTATCGTCCGGCACGGGTCAGGCGCGCGACGTCTCGGGCGGTGGCGGGGGATGTCGCACACGGCCTTTGGCCGTGCACGACCTACCGGAGGT
>NZ_WNXE01000310.1:0-2307 GCF_010993615.1 Arhodomonas sp. KWT
CTGCCGACACCATACCGTGCCCCCGGGGGCGCCACCGTGACAGCCGGGTTTCACGTGTGCGCCACGCCCGCCGGCAGCAGTGCCGGCGACGCCGCCGGAGAAAACCGTGGCGGCGCTCAGGCCGCGTCGCTGTCGGCGCTTTCGCCCAGAAGGAACAGCGGCGAGGTCAGGTCGCGCGGATCGGCGGCCCGGCGCGGATTCGCCGGGTAGAAGCAATCGCCGAGCCCGGGGCGACGGCGGAAGTGACGGGTGCGCTTGTAGGGCAGCTTCATGAACCCGGCGATCCCGACGCCGCGGATCTGGTCCACCGCCTCGGCGATACGCTCCAGCAGCGCGGCGAACTCCGCCTCACGCTCGGGCGCCAGGAGCGTGTAGTAGCTGTGGATCTTCAGGTGCGTGGGCTTGCTCTCGAAGATCACGCAGCCCGTGTGGGGGATGTCGTTGAGCTCGACGATGGCATCGATGATCGGCTGCGGCAGGGCCAGGTACTCGTCCGGATCACGCCCGTCCTCGAAATAGGAATGCGGATGCAGCCGGGCATCCGCGCTCTCCGGCGGCACCACCTCGTAGGGAATGCGCAGGTCCGGCGGCACCTCGAAGGGCTCGCCCTCGCCGGCACGCTCGAGGTGCAGGGTGTGGCGGGCATCGAACATCACGCACTTGAACACGCCCTCGCGCTCCAGCGAGCGCGCCAGGGTTACCACCACGTTCACCGCCGCGGCGAAGGCACTCACCCGGTCCGGGTCGCGCAGTTCCAGGTAACTGTCGATCTCCAGGCCCTCGGGCTTCCAGCGGATGCCCAGCCCGCCCACCACCGGGTAGCGCGAGAGGCGGCTGACCGCGGCCATGAGCGCCTTCTCCCGGTCCCCCATGCCGTGCATGAAGTTCTTGTAGTAGCGCTCGAGCTGGGCGTCGTCCGCGCCGGCCAGGGTGGCCTCCGCCACCTCCTCGCGCAGGAACGACTTGCGCGAGCTGTAGACCACGCTCTCCATGTCCTGCGCCGGCGCGACCTTGATCGGCAACAGGGTCATGGCCGGCCTGGCCGGGCGCGGCACGGCGACGATGCGCCCGAGGTGCGCCATCTCGCCGAGGAAGTAGTCGCCGGCACGGCGACGCTCGTCGGGGTCCCGGCTGAGCAGGCCGTCGAGCACCCGGGCGAAGGGCCGCGGCAGCCCCAGCGCGCGGGCGGGAATCACGTCACTGCCGAACCTACAGGACTGCGCCGAGGCCAGTGCGTACAGGGTACTCGCCACGCCCTGCTCGTCGAAGCGCGGGGAGGACAGGCCGCCGCCCAGCTGCTCCTCGCCGATGAAGTAGACGTCGCCAAGGCGGGCATTGGTCTCGCCACCGCCGGTCATCGCGTCCAGCGAGCAGAACGGCGTGGGCTGATCCTCGTGGTCCACCTGGGCGAACACCGACGAGCCCCAGTCGATCAGCGAGACGCGGCCGTCGTCGGGGTCGTAGACCAGATTCGAGGGTTTGATGTCCCCGTGGACGATGGGCCCGCGGGGATGATGACGCAGGTAGGCTAGCATGTCCGCGAGCTGGCGGGCGATGTGCAGCAGCTCGTCCACGGGCAGCGGCCCCACCTGGATGGAGCGCTGATCCAGGTCCTCGCCGGGGGCACGCTCCATGACCAGGATGCGCTGGCCGTGGATGCGCTCGAAGGCGAGGAAGGCCGGGACGTTGGGGTGACGCACCTGCGAGAGCATGTACGCCTCCTCCTCGAGCCGGTCCTGGATGTGCTGGGCCAGGGTGATACGCGAGAACTTGAACACCTGGCTCGCGCCCTCGCTGCGCCGGCCGGCGAACACAAAGCTGTACGCGCCCTTGCCCAGGAGGCAGACCTGGCGGTAGCCGAGCCCGCGGAGCTGCTCCTCGCACAGCCGCACCCAGGCCTTGAGGCGGTGGGCCTCGTCCTTGCTGAGCAGATAGACCGACTGCTCTTCGGGGATGTAGAAGTGGCGGATCGACTCCGCCGTCGCCGCACGGGACATCGCCCCGCCCCCGTCAGCCCGCCTCTGCGAGCATCAGCGCCGGCTGTTCCAGCAGTCGTTTCCAGTGATTACTGAACCGCGCCATGGTCGCCCCGTCAATCACGCGATGATCGGCGGACCAGGAGATCGGCATGATCCGGCGGGCGACCACGCAGTCCTCCGCGTCGAAGCGCGGCAGCCGCTGGGTGGCCCCCAGGGCGACGATGGCGAGTTCCGGCTTGTTGATGATTGGGGTGGCCACCGTGCCGCCGATCGCCCCGATGTTGGAGATGGTGATGGTCCCGCCCTTCATGTCCTCGGCGGCCACACG
>NZ_WNXE01000311.1:0-2287 GCF_010993615.1 Arhodomonas sp. KWT
CTCGGCGCGGGCTACGGGGCTGCCGCGCTGGCCGAGTGGGGCATCGCCGGCTCGCTGGTGTTCTTCGGTGTCTGCCTGGCCGCCGGGCGGCGCCTGCCGCTGGGGATGGCCGTCGTGATCACCGCGCTGTTCGCCGTGGCCCACGGCCATGCCCACGGGGCGGAGGCCGGCGGCGGCACCGCCTGGCTCGCCTTCGGCGCCGGCATGGTCCTGGCGACCGCGGTCCTGCACGCCCTTGGCGTGCTCGCCGGCATCGCTGCGCAGCGCCTGCCGGCGGCCGGCATCGGCCTGCGGCTGGCGGGCGGCGCGACCGCCGCCTTCGGCGCCGTGGCCCTGGTGGGCCTGCTGGCGTGAGCGCGGCGCCGGCCAGTGCACCGGGATGGCGCGCCGGGCTGGAGCTGGGTTTCGGCCGGGATGGTTCGCGAACCATCCCGGTGCATCGGCGCCACTTCGGGCCGCTGCGGGTTCAGAAGGCATTCCACCCGGAGCCCGGCGTGTGCCACAGCTACATCCTGCACCCGCCGGGCGGGGTGGTCGGCGGGGACCGGCTCAACACCACGGTGGACGTGGCCGGTGACGCCCATGCCCTGATCACGACACCGGGGGCGAACAAGTTCTATCGCAGTGGCGGGCCGGTGGCCTGCCAGCGCCAGACCCTGCGGGTCGCCGACGGCGGCACCCTGGAATGGCTGCCGCTGGAGCAGATCGTCTTCGACGGCGCCCAGGCGGAGGCGACGCTGGCGGTGGAGCTCGCCGGCGATGCCCGCTTCATCGGCTGGGAGGTGACCTGCCTGGGCCGGCCGGCGGGGGCGCTGCCCTTCGTCAGCGGCCGCTTCGACGCCCGGCTGCGCATCCACCGGGATGGCCGGCCGCTGCTGCACGAACGCAACGACCTGGCCGCCGGCAGCGGTCTGCTCTCCGCGCCCTGGGGGCTCGGGGGTGCCGAGGCCACCGCCATCCTGCTCGCCACCGGCGCCGACGACGCCGCAGTGACCGCGGTGCGCGAGCTGCTGCCCGCCGACGCCGTCGCGGGCGTGACCCGGCTCGACGACGTGCTGGTGCTGCGCTGGATCGGTGACGGTGCCGAGGCGGCCTTCGCCCTGCTGCGCGCGGCCTGGGCGGCGCTGCGTCCCCGGCTGCTGGATCGCCCGGCCTGTGAACCCCGGATCTGGAGGACCTGAGACGTGGAACTGACACCCCGTGAGAAGGACAAGCTGATGCTCGCCACCGCCGCGATGGTGGCGGAACGGCGGCTCGCCCGGGGCGTGCGCCTGAACTACCCGGAATCGATGGCCTACATCGCCAACGCCATTGTCGAGGGCGCCCGTGACGGGCGCAGCGTCGCCGAGCTGATGAGCGAGGGCACGCGGCTGCTCACCCGCGACCAGGTGATGGACGGCATCCCCGAGATGCTGCGGGAGGTGCAGGTGGAGGCGACATTCCCCGACGGCACCAAGCTGGTGACCGTCCACGACCCGATCAGCTGAGCCCGCGCGGGAGAGGAGACCGGCAATGATTCCAGGCGAGATCATCCCCGCCGACGGCGGGATCGAACTCAACCAGGGCCGCGAGCGGCGTACCCTGAGCGTGGCCAATACCGGCGACCGGCCCGTGCAGGTCGGCTCGCACTACCACTTCCACGAGACCAACCCGACACTGTCCTTCGACCGGGACCAGGCGCTCGGCTTCCGGCTGGACATCCCGGCGGGGACCGCGGTGCGCTTCGAGCCCGGGCAGTCGCGCACGGTCACCCTGGTGGCCTATGCCGGCGAGCGCCGCGTGGTGGGGTTCCGCGGTGAGGTCATGGGGGCGGTGAAATGACGCGCATAGAACGTGACGCCTACGCCCAGATGTACGGGCCCACCACCGGCGACCGGGTGCGCCTCGGCGACACCGACCTGGTCATCGAGGTCGAGCGCGACCACACCGTCTACGGCGACGAGGTGAAGTTCGGCGGCGGCAAGGTCATCCGCGACGGCATGGGCCAGAGTCAGCGCAGCGGTGCCGAGGTCGTCGACCTGGTGATCACCAACGCCCTGATCCTCGATCACTGGGGCGTGGTCAAGGCGGACATCGGCATCCGCGACGGGCGCATCGCCGGGATCGGCAAGGCCGGCAATCCGGACACCCAGCCCGGCGTGGACATCGTCGTCGGCCCGGGCACCGAGGTGATCGCCGCCGAGGGCAGCATCGTCACCGCCGGCGGCATCGACGCGCACATCCACTTCGTCTGCCCGCAGCTGGTGGAGGAGGCGCTGATGTCCGGGGTCACCACCATGCTCGGCGG
>NZ_WNXE01000312.1:0-2282 GCF_010993615.1 Arhodomonas sp. KWT
TCGCTGGGCTGGCACCTGCCGGACCTGGTACTCCCGGGGGTGGAGATGCTCGGCAACGTGGCGATCCCGCTGATGCTCGTCGCGCTGGGGATCCGCCTCACGGAGGTGGACCTCTCGTACTGGCGCATCGGCATCGGTGGCGCGCTGATGGCACCGGTGACCGGGCTGGCCATCGCGGTGCCGTGGGTGCTGATCTTCCAGCCGCCGCAGCCGGTGGCCGGGATGCTGCTGGTCTTCGGCGCACTGCCACCGGCGGTGCTCAACTACATGCTCTCCGAGCACTACGACCAGGAGCCCCAGGCGGTGGCCTCCATCGTCGCCCTGGGCAACCTGATGTCGCTGGGTGTCATCCCGGCGGTGCTGTACTTCGCGCTGCCCTAGGGCGTTCGCACCTCCGGCGGGGCGACCCACGCCGCCGCTCGTGTCATCGGCGGTCCGTCAAGGCAGAGAGGAAGGGGGAGGGGCCGGGCGGCGCGGGGATACGCCGCCCGGGCTCGCGCAGGATTCCCGCCTCAGCCGAAGAGCTCGTCGATGGCGGCGATCTCGTCCAGGGACTCCGGATTCGCCAGCGCCTCGCGGTTGTTGACGGTGTCGCCCCGCAGGATCTTGGTCACCGCCAGCTCCACCTTCTTGCCGCTGCGGGTGTAGGGGATCTGGTCGACGGCGACAATCTTCGCCGGCACGTGGCGCGGGCTCGCCCCCTCGCGGACGCGGCTGCGGATCTTGCGCTGCAGCTCGTCGGTGAGCGCCTGGCCCTCGTTCATCACCAGCATCAGCACCACGCGGACATCGCCGTTCCACGGCTGACCGACGACGATGCTGTCGGCGATCTCGTCGATGGTCTCGACCTGCCGGTAGATCTCGGCCGTGCCGATGCGCACGCCGCCCGGATTGAGCGTCGCGTCCGAGCGGCCATGGATGACGCAGCCGCCGGTCTCGCTGAAGCTGATGAAGTCGCCGTGGGCCCAGACACCGGGGAAGGTCTCGAAATAGGCCCCGCGGTAGCGGGCGAAGTCCGGGTCGTTCCAGAACTGCACCGGCATGCTCGGCGTGGGCTGGGTGCAGACCAGCTCGCCGCGTTCGTCGATGACCTGCTCGCCGTCCTCGTTGAACGCCTTCACGTCCATGCCGAGCATCGCGCACTGGATCTCGCCGCGGCGGACCGGGAGGATCGGGCAGGCGCCGACGAAGCAGGAGAGGATGTCCGTGCCACCGGAGATGGAGCCCAGCAGGACCTCCGGGCTGATGTGCTCGTAGACGTAATCGTAGTCCTCGGGCAGCAGCGGCGAACCGGTGGAGAAGACGACCCGCAGGTTGGAGAGGTCGTGATCCTCGCCCGGGTGCAGCCCCTTGTTGCGGCACCCGCCGATGAACTTGGCGCTGGTGCCGAAATGGGTCAGTCCCTCGCGCTCGGCCATCGCCCAGAGCACGTCCAGATTGGGATAGCCCGGCGAGCCGTCGAAGAGCACCAGTTCCGCGCCGGTAACCAGTCCTGACGCCAGCCAGTTCCACATCATCCAGCCGGTGGTGGTGAAGTAGAAGAAAGTGTCGTCGCGCTTGACGTCGCCGTGGAGCATCAGCTCCTTGCTGTGCTGGAGCAGCACGCCACCGCCACCATGGACGATGCACTTCGGCGCGCCCGTGGTCCCGGAGGAGTAGACGATCACGATGGGGTGGTCGAAGGCCACCTGCTCGAAGTGCACCTCACCACCGCGGCCCTCGCTGAGCGCGGCGTCCCAGGACACCACACCGGCGTCGTCCGGGATCGGCTCCTCGGGCAGGTTGGAGATGACCACCGCGCACCGGATCGAGGGAATGCGCTCGCGCAGCTCCGCGATCTGCTCGAGACGGGCGAAGGTCTTGCCGTTGTAGCCGTAGCCGTTGACGGCGATCAGCACCTTGGGCTCGATCTGGCCGAAACGGTCGTAGATGCCGTTGGCCCCGAAGTCCGGGGAGGCGGACGACCAGATCGCGCCGAGCGCGGTGGTCGCGAGCATGCCGATCACCGCCTCGGAGGTGTTGGCGACGATGCCGGCGACCCGGTCGCCGGGGCCGACACCCTGCTCGCGGAGGAAGCGCTGCAGCCCCGCGACCTCGCCGAGGAGCTCGCCGTAGGTGAGCTGCTGACGCGGCCGGGTCTCGGAGATCTCGGTGATCGCCACCTTCGACGGATCGCCGTGCAGCGCCTCGCGGAGCAGGTTCTCGGCGAAGTTCAGCCGCGCCCCGGGGAACCACTCCGCGCCGGGCATCTCCCGGGCGCCGAGCACCTGCTCGTACGGTGC
>NZ_WNXE01000313.1:0-2273 GCF_010993615.1 Arhodomonas sp. KWT
GTGTGCCCGGAGTTCAGGGCGAGCATGGAAGCTCAAATGGACCACGAGTCTATCTGGAATATTGAACCATTACTTCACGAGGAAGTAACGAAACAATCCCACCCACTGTGAGGGTGGTGAGCCTGAGCGGCAGTGACCTGCGGTATGCCCGCAGGGTGATGTAACCCGCTGACAACGGGGATTGAGGCGAGGTCACTAAGCCAAGATGATCCTCAAGGCTGAGTGCTGAAAGGCTGAAGAACATGAACCCATTCATCCGCCTCTGTGGGTTGAAATGTCACCACGGCTTACGTGACCTGACAAGCCGTACAGGAAGGTAAGGCAGTCTGAGACGTAAGCGCTGCCGAACGAAGAAGTTCGAACAGATAGCACGGACTTCGGGACAGCAGTATCCATCACAGAGCGGACTGCTGCTTCCTGTCAACTTGCGGTAAGCAAGGATAAAGAGTGCGATGGGCAGCCTCCTCAGCATGCTGGAGTCCAGATAGGTGAACCGGGGAAGGTCAATATTGGATGCCAAGGGGGCATGACTCCGATGCCAAATTGACTGGCGGAGCTCCCGTAGTAGTCCGCGATGGGGAAAGCCCATTACATGGCGAAGGGGAGCAGTTTAAACGTGTTTGCCAAGCAAACTACCTGACCAAACAAGGTGAAGACCTTTGATAATCAGCGAAATGCAACGCAAGCTAGCGACCTGGACAGCAGCCGACCCCGCCCGCCGGGTGGACCGGTTGTTGCGCCTGATAGCACAGCCTGACTGGCTGGCCGAAGCGGCTCGAATCACTCTGTCTTCCAAAGGGGCAAACACCCCCGGGATAGACGGGGAGATCAAGCTGACTGTGCAGGCCAGGCTGCCGGCTATTCTCCAACAAATCAGGAACGATTTACTCTCCGATGCTTATAGCCCGTCACCGGCCCGAAGGGTGTATATCCCGAAAGCCAACGGCAAGCAACGACCACTGGGTATCCCGACCCTGCGCGACCGCATCGTTCAACGGGCCATGGTTATGGCGATGGAGCCAATGTGGGAAAGCGACTTCCATGCGCTCTCCTACGGTTTCCGACCGGAACGGAGCGTTCATCACGCGATCCGTACAGTGAAACTGCAACTGACGGATAATAAGGAAACGCGCGGACGCTGGGTCATCGAAGGGGATCTGTCCAGCTACTTTGATACCGTGCATCATCGGCTTTTGATGAAAGCTGTACGTCGCAGAATCAGGGATCGACGCTTCCTGAATCTTCTCTGGCGATTCATCAAAGCCGGCCACGTTGATGCAGGGCTCTTTCGGGCCGCCAGTGAAGGCGTGCCTCAGGGCGGCGTCATATCACCGCTGCTGTCGAATATCATGTTGCATGAATTCGATCAGTACCTGAATAGGCGCTACCTCGGTAAAAAGGCCCGGAAGGATCGATGGTACTGGAACCACAGTATCCAGATCGGCCGAAGCACAGCCATCCGAGAGGACTGGCAATGGAAGCCTGCCGTCGCCTACTGCCGCTATGCCGATGATTTTGTGGTTATCGTCAAGGGTACTAAATCCCAGGCAGAAGCGATTAGAGAAGAATGTCGGGAGATGCTGGAAGGAACTCTCAAGCTGACATTGAACATGGATAAAACCAAGATTACCCATGTGAACGACGGCTTCGTGTTCCTGGGACACCGTATCATCCGCAAGCGAAGCCGCTATGGCGACATGCGGGTGGTGACGACAATCCCCAGGGATAAGGCACGTAACTTTGCAGCATCATTAACAGCCATGCTGTCAGGCAACCACAGCGAAAGCAAAATCGACATGGTCGAATCCATCAACCGAAAGCTGAAAGGCTGGGCGGCGTTCTATCAGTTCGTCGACCACAAAGCGAAAATGTTCAGCTACATCGATGGTGTGGTGTTCTGGAAACTGGCCCATTGGCTGGGCCATAAGTATCGCTCCCGGCTCAAACCACTGATGCGCCATTGGTTCAAAGCCCCAGCCTCGGGTAAAAGTAAGACCTGGGTGCTGTATGGCAAAACCAACCACGGGTTACTCAGTGGAGCTATCCTTTACCGACTCGTCGGTCATGGGAAAAAGCGATTCCGTTGGCGTCTTCCGGAGGGGAATCCCTACCTGAAGACTGAATCCAGAAACACGTGGACCTCTCGTTTTCCTGAAGTCGCGATGGCCTTTGCCAGCGTTTAGACGGAGAGCCGGATGCGCTGAAAGGTGCACGTCCGGTTCGGAGAGGAGAGGCAGGGAGATAGTCCGACTACGCCCTGCCTCTTACTCTAC
>NZ_WNXE01000314.1:0-2225 GCF_010993615.1 Arhodomonas sp. KWT
CTGGGCCTCGCCACGACGCTTACCCTGCTCGCCTCCAACACCACGGTCTCGCTGCTGCGCCGCCAGGTCCCCGCGGAGGTCCGCATCCCGGTGTACGTGCTGGTGATCGCGACGTTCGTGACCGTCATCGGCATGCTCATGAACGCCTATTTCCACGCCCTCTACGGCATCCTCGGCATCTTCATCCCGCTGATCGTGACCAACTGCGCGATCCTCGGCCGGGCCGAGGCCTTCGCCTCCCGTCACCCGGCCGGGCCGGCGGCGCTGGACGGGCTCGCCACCGGCGCCGGCTTCACCGCGGTGCTCGTCGTCCTCGGCGCCGGCCGCGAGGTACTCGGCCGGGGCACGCTGTTCCACAACGCGCACCTGATCCTCGGCGACTGGGCCCGCGGCTGGGAGATCGCGGTGCTGCCGGGCTACGACGGCTTCCTTCTCGCCGCCCTGCCCCCGGGCGCCTTCATCGGCCTGGGGCTGCTGCTCGCCGGGCGCAACGCCATCGACGCGCGCCAGCGCCGCCGCCGGCACGCCCGCGCCGGCGCCCCGGCCGGCGGGGAGGCGGCCGCATGAACCGCGAGCGCCGTGCCGGGATATTCCGGCGGCTGGCGGCGGAGAACCCGGCGCCGACCACCGAGCTCAACTACACCACGCCCTTCGAGCTGCTGGTGGCGGTGATCCTCTCCGCCCAGGCCACCGACCGCGGCGTGAACAGGGCAACCGCGCAGCTGTTCCCGGCGGCAAACACACCGCAGGCGATCCTCACCCTCGGCGAGGAGGGGCTGAAGGGCTACATCAACTCCATCGGGCTCTACAACGCCAAGGCGCGGAACATCATCGCCACCTGCCGCATCCTCATCGAGGAGCACGGCGGCGAGGTCCCGCGGGAGCGCCGGGCACTGGAGGCGCTGCCCGGGGTCGGGCGCAAGACCGCCAACGTGATCCTCAACACCGCCTTCGGCGAGCCCACCATCGCCGTGGACACGCACATCTTCCGCGTCGCCAACCGCACCGGGCTGGCGCCGGGCCGCACCGTGCGCGAGGTGGAGGACCGGCTGACGCGCTGGACGCCGAAGGCGTTCCTTCGCGACGCCCATCACTGGCTCATCCTCCACGGGCGCTACGTGTGCACGGCGCGCCGCCCGCGCTGCGGGGCCTGCGTGATCCACGACCTCTGCGAGTTCGACGACAAGACCGATTACGCCGGCGAGTGACCGCCACCACCGACACACCACCCGGGAGAGTGCATTCATGCTGGGTCAGGACCGCAACCAGATGCGCCGTTTCTACCTGGAGAGCTGGCGCAAGGCACAGGACGGCGAGCCCATGGACCCCATGGAACGGCTGGTCGCGGAGGTCGTCGCCGAGCACCCGGAATACCACGGCGTGCTCGCCGACGGCGAACGCGCCCTCGGCCGGGAGTACCTGCCCGAGGACGGCGAGACCAATCCCTTCCTGCACATGGGCCTGCACATCGCCCTGCGCGAGCAGGTGGCGAACGACCGCCCACCGGGGATACGGCGCATCCACGAGACGCTGACCCGCGCCCACGGCGAGCGCATGGCCGCGGAGCACCGCATGATGGACTGCCTCGCCGAGGCCCTGTGGCAGGCCCAGCGCCAGGGCGGCATGCCCGACGAGGCCGCCTACCTGACCTGCCTGGAGGGGCTCGCCGCGGGGCGCGGTCCACAGGTCTGACCCGGGTCAAGTCATGGGGGCACGCACCGTGCTTTACTGGGCCCGGTAGAGTGCAACATTCCGGGACGCGGCCATGCAGAACGACACGGTGCACATCGCCGCGATACGCCGCGGCGACGACGAGGACCTCTCCGACACCTTCGCCGGCCTCGCCGACGACCTTCAGGCGAAGGGCGTCGCCGTGCGCGGCCTCGTCCAGCAGCGGAGATATAACGCCGCCGGCGCACTGAGCCGGCGCCTGACGGTAATCGGCAGCGACCGCGGTTTCGGCATTTCCCAGGCCCTCGGGGCCGGCTCCCGGGCCTGCAGTCTGGACACCGCCGCCCTGGCCGACGCCGCCGCCTGGCTGCAGCGCTTCCGTGCCGAACGTCCGGGGCTGATCATCATCGACCGCTTCGGCCCGCTGGAGGCGAAGGGCCGCGGGTTCGCGGACGAAATACTCGCCATCGTCACCGACGGCATTCCCCTGCTCACCTCGGTACGCCCGGCGGAATCGGAGGCCTGGGAAGGCTTTACCGGCGGCCTCGCCGAGC
>NZ_WNXE01000315.1:0-2220 GCF_010993615.1 Arhodomonas sp. KWT
CGCGCTGGAACGCGCGCTGGAGGCGGTCGGCGAGACCGCCGGCGTCGCAACCTTCGCGCCGGCGGTGTTCTTCCCCCGCGACGCCCTCTATGCCGGCGGCGACGGCCCGGACGTGGACGCCATCGAATCCGCAGCCCTCGCCCAGGCGGCGGAGCCGGCGAAGGGCAGGAGCTTCGCCGTGCGCGTCAACCGCGCGGACAAGGGCTTCCCACTGACTTCCGAGGCGTTCGCCCGACGCCTCGGCGCACGCATCATCGAGACCACGAGCTGGCAGCACGTGGACCTGCGCCGGCCGGACCGCGCCATCCACGTGGATATCTACCCCGAGGGCGTCTACGTCTACCATGACCGCCGGCGTGGGCCGGGCGGCCTGCCGGTATTCTCCGGCGGACACGTGCTCTCGCTGCTCTCCGGCGGCATGGACTCCCCGGTGGCCGCCTGGATGATGGCCAAGCGCGGCTGCCGTGTGGACTTCCTGCACATGACGGCCACGCACCTGCGCCCGGAAGACGCCGGGAACAACCTCGTCGCCCGCATCGCCGCGCACCTGAGCCGCTTCACCCTGCGCTCGCGGCTGCTGCTCGTGCCCTATACCCACTTCGACCTGGCTCTCACCGGGCAGGACAGCCAGGGCTACGACATGATCCTCTTCCGGCGCTTCATGACCCGGCTCGCCGAGCACGTCGCCGCGAACCTGCACGCCAGCGCGCTGGTCAGCGGCGACAGCCTCGGCCAGGTCGCCTCGCAGACGCTCGCGAACATGGTCTCCACCTCCCAGGCGGGCACGGTCCCGATCCTCCGCCCGCTGGTGGGGCTGGACAAGCACGAGATCATCGAGCGTGCCCGCGACATCGGTACCTTCGACATGGGCACGGAGCAGTACAAGGACTGCTGCGCGCTGCTCAGCCGCAACCCGCAGACGAAATCCCGCCACACCCGGCTGGAGGCGCTCGAGACGCGATTGTTCCCCGACTACGACGGGCTTATCGAGTCCAGTCTGGCGGACGCACTGATGCTCACCTTCGAGACCGGGCGGCTCACCGGCGTCGAGCCCGCTCTGTCCTCGTTGAGCGATGCGGGGTAATCTCGGGGAGAGCACCACGGCAACCCCCGGGCAGGCATGAGCGCAAACCTAGCCGGGCGCATCCGGAACTACTTCCTCGCCGGCGTTCTCACGGTGATCCCCATCTGGATCACCTGGGTGACCTTCCGTTTCGTCGCCCAGCGGCTGTCCGATTTCGGTCAGCCGTGGGTGGTGACGCTGGCGAGCCTGGTGAGCCCGTACTCGCCGGACGTGGCGGCGATCATGGTCACGCCGGCATTCGAGAACGCCGTCGGTCTGCTGCTCACCCTGCTCGGGCTGCTGCTGCTCGGCTGGGCCACCAGTCGTGTCGTGGGCCGGCGGATCATCGAGGGATTCGACGGCCTGATCAATCACATCCCGCTGGTGAAGAAGCTCTACGGCGCCACCAAGGCGCTGCTCGGCGCGCTCCAGCAGCAGCCCGACGAGGTCCAGCGGGTGGTGCTCATCGCCTTCCCCCACCGGGACATGAAGACCGTCGGCTTCGTCACCCGGGTGCTCACCGACCGCCGCACCGGCGACCGGATCGCGGCGGTCTACGTCCCCACCACGCCCAACCCCACCTCCGGCTACCTGGAGCTGGTGCCGCTGGAGTTCATTACCTCCACGGACTGGACCATGGACCAGGCCATGAGCTTCGTGATCTCCGGCGGCACCGTCTCCCCGGAGTACATCGACTATCACGATCACGGTGAACTCCCGGAGGAGTTCGCCAGGTCGGCGGACCGGGCGGAAGACACGGACAGGGAGGACCGTCCCGCGCAGGAGCGCTGACCGCCGGCCGGCGCCGGTCCCGGCATCGGCACGATCCGCCGGCAAGGCGGGACAGCGGCCCCGGCGATGGCACGGGGACCGCCGCGCTTACGGCCCGACGGTCAGGTCCCCGTACGCAGGTCCATGACCAGCGTCTGGAGCTCGCCGACTTCGCGGCGGATCTCCTCCATTGCCTGCACGTTCTCCCGCGCCGCACGCGCGGTCTGGTCGGAGACCTCCGCTATGCGGGAGATGTTCTGGTCGATCTCCTCGGCGACGTGGCTCTGCTCCTCGGCGCCGGTGGCGATCTGGCTGTTCATGTCGGTGATCGTACCCACCGCGTGGACGATGCCATCCAGCGCGGTGCCGGCCTCGTTGGTCTGGGC
>NZ_WNXE01000316.1:0-2217 GCF_010993615.1 Arhodomonas sp. KWT
CCGGCGTTCTTGCGGGTATGGATGAATGCCTCGCGGCCGCGGCGCACGGAGTCGCCGAACGCGCCGTCCGGGATGGCGTCGGGGGAGGGGGCCTGGTGGTAGCCCGCCTCGCCGGCGTCCGGGCTCGGGGCCAGCTCCTTCTGGGCGCGCAGGTCGTCGGCGGCATGGCCGGCACCGGCGGCGAACGTGAGCGCGAGGCCTAGCGCGACGGCGGCCGGGATCGCGGCGTGCATGCGGGTCGTCATGATGGTTCTCCTCTCGGTTCCGCCGGCGCCTACTGCCGGGTGGCGGGCAGCGCGGCGAAGTATTCGGCCACGGCGGCTGCCTGGTCCGCCTCGAGGCGTCCGGCGACAGAGGCCATCAGGCCGTGGGGGTCGTCGTGGCGGTCGCCAGACTGCCAGGCCTCGATCTGGTTGCGCAGGTAGTTCGCGTGTTGGCCGGCGAGTGGCGGGAACACGCTACCCACGCCGCGGCCGTCCGGGCCATGGCAGGTGGTGCAGGCGGGTACGCCCTGCTCCCAGAGGCCGTCCTGGGCAATGCGCCGGCCCTGCGGGTGGTCGCCCGGCGTGCCGCCATCGCCGGCGGGGGGCGCCATCTGCGCGTAGTGCTCGGCGACCGCGGCGATGTCGGCGTCGGATAGCGCCGAGGCGGTCGGCTTCATCACCGCGTTGACGCGGCGGCCGTCGGCGAAGGCGTGGAGCTGGGCAGCCAGGTACTCCGCGGGCAGGCCGGCCAGCCGCGGGTAGCCGGCGGCGGCGTTACCGCCGCCGTCCGCACCGTGGCAGCTCGCGCAGGGCGGGGCGCCGTCGCCATTGCCGCTGCTGGCGACGGTCGCGCCGCGGTCGGCGCCGACCGCGGCCAGGGGAACGGTGAACGCCAGGGCCACAAGGGCCCGGCGCATTCCATGGAATGCGGGCATGGGTCTCTCCTCCTCCGGGATGCGCTTGGGTCAGTCCTGCTCGCTGGCGCAGTCGCTGCACAGCGTGGCGGTAGGCAGTGCCTCCAGCCGATCGGCGGCAATGGGACCGCCGCAGGACTCACAGGTCCCTCCCTGGCCCTGGTCGATGCGGGCGAGGGCGTGGCGGATCTGCTCGACGCGCTCGCGGCTGGTCTGCAGCAGCCGCTCGACGACCTCGTCGTTCTCCAGCTCGATGGCCTGCTCTTCGGTATCGCGGTCGAGGGCGCCGTCGGCGCGGCGGACGTGGCGCTCGTAGCCCTCGATCCGTTCGAGCTCCTCGCGCTCCATGGCCTTCAGTCGGGTCACGCGGTCTTCGCTCATCGGGTAGTCCCTGTTCCGTGGTTGTCGTCGGTTGTCGTCTCCGGCCCCCACCCTCATCGTGGCGGATAGATGATCCGGGTCAAGCGGTCCTGCCGCTGCCGGGCCATGATACTGATCTTCTCAGAGGTCTTGTCTCGTGTCTGAGCGCTCTGGCGCTCCCTTCGGGCTGGACCGTGCGCCGATGGGACTGCGTTGCTCGCCGCTCATGGTGCCGGTTATATCGCGCGCCTGGCGTCTTGCCCCATTGGCGCACGGTCCGGCTGACGCATGACAAGACCTCTGAGAAGATTAGTAATCCCCGAACGGTCACAGCGAGAAGGCGTAACGATGCAGATCGAGAAACACGACCTCGTCCACGAGTTCCCCGAGTTCCGCGAGCGTATCCACGAGCTCAAGATGAACGACCGGCATTTCGCGCGGTTGTTCGACGAGTACCACGAGGTGGATCATGAGGTGCGGCGCATCGAGGAGGGCAACGAGACCCCCTCCGACGACTACGTCGAGGATCGCAAGAAGCGCCGCGTCCAGCTCAAGGACGAACTCTACGCCATGCTCAGCGACGGCCAGTGACCGCCGCGGAGCGGCCCTGCAGGGCCGCTCCGTGCCCGGCCGGGACTACGCGGTGGCCGCTTGCTCCATGAACGGGTAGTCGGTGTAGCCGCGTTCGTCGCCGCCATAGAAGGTGCTGGAGTCCGCCTTCTGCATCGGCGCGTCCAGGGCGATGCGCTGCACCAGGTCCGGGTTGGAGATGAACGAGCGTCCGAACGCGACCAGGTCGGCGTAGCCGCTGGCGACGGCCTCGCCCGCCATTGCCGGGGTGTAGCCGTTGTTCGCCATCCAGCAGCCGGGGAAACGCCGGCGCAGGGCGGCATAGTCGAAGGGCTGGAACTCCCGGTCCCCCCCGGTCGCGCCCTCGATGATATGCACGTAGGCGAGGC
>NZ_WNXE01000317.1:0-2215 GCF_010993615.1 Arhodomonas sp. KWT
CAGGTCCGTCTCCAGCCGGGTCAGGAGCTTCACCCGCCAGGTGAAGCGCACCACGCCGGCGAGCCAGTCGTCCGCGGCGCGGCCGGCGTGGCGGATATCGAAGCGCTCGGCGATCATGCCCTCGCCCCGCCCGGGGCCGGTGCGCTCCTCGGCGAGCTCGTCGGGCATCGCCAGGCGCAGGCGCAGCACGCCTTCGCGGCGGCCGCGGAACAGCGCCAGGGCGCGGTGGGAGGGGATGCCGTGGAGGGGCTCGCGGTGGTCGAAGTAGTCGGAAAACTTCACCCCGTCCTCGCGCCGTGACTCGTCCACCTCGGAGACCAGCACGCCCTCGCGCCAGGCGTAGTCGCGCAGCCCCGCGATGAGCTCGGCGTCCTCGGCGAAGCGCTCGGCGAGGATATAGCGCGCGCCCTCGAGCGCGGCGTCCGTGTCGGCGACGCCGGCCTCGGCGTCCACGTAGTCCGCGGCGGCGGTGGCCGGGTCCAGGCCCGGGTCGGCGAGCAGGGCGTCCGCCAGCGGCTCCAGCCCGGCGGCGCGGGCGATCTCGCCCTTGGTCCGGCGCTTCTTGCGGTAGGGGAGGTAGAGGTCCTCGAGGCGCTGCTTGGTGGTGGCGGCCTCGATGGATGCGCGCAGCGCGTCGCTGAGCTTGCCCTGCTCCTCGATCGCCGCGAGCACCGTGGCGCGGCGCTCCTCGAGCTCGCGCAGGTAGACCAGCCGGCGTTCGAGCTCGCGGAGCTGGCCGTCGTCCAGACCGCCGGTGGCCTCCTTGCGGTAACGGGCGATGAAGGGCACCGTCGCGCCCTCGTCGAGCAGCCGCACCGCGGCCTCGACCTGCCGCGGGGCGGCGTCGATGTCGCGGGCGATTCGTTCGGGGATGTTCACGCTCATAGGGTCAGTCCCGGGTGGGGTTGTCGTCTCGTTGTTCCTCGCCGGCCTCGCCGTCCGCGCCGGCGATGCCGTGATAGAGGGTACTGTGCACGTAGCGGTCGTGGGCGTGGCGCAGGAGCACGGCGATCACCGCGGCCACCGGCAGGGCGAGCAGCACGCCGGCGAAGCCGAAGAGCTGGCCGCCGGCGAGCACCGCGAAGATTACCGCCACCGGGTGCAGGCCGATGCGGTCGCCGACCAGCAGCGGCGTGAGCACCATGCCCTCCAGCGTCTGGCCGATGCCGAACACCGCCCAGACCAGCAGCAGCGGTACGAGGATGTCGTTGAACTGGAAGACCGCGGCCACGCTCGCCGTGGTGATGCCCACGATGAAGCCGAGGTAGGGCACGATGTTCGCCAGCCCCGAGAGCATGCCGATGAGGATCGCGAGGTTCAGCCCCACCAGCCACAGCCCGGTGGTGTAGATCGCACCGAGCGCGAGCATCACCAGCAGCTGGCCGCGCAGGAAGGCGGCCACCACCTCGTTGCACTCGCCCCCGAGCCGGCCGACCACGCCCTGCACCGAGCGCGGCAGCAGCTCGCGGATCCGCTCCATGAGCACGTCCCAGTCCCGCAGGAGGTAGAAGCCCACCACCGGGATCAGCGCCAGGTTGGTGATCAGCCCCACCAGCGCCAGTCCGGACTGGGTGGCGCGGGCGATGACCGCCGCGGCCACGGAGCCGGTGGACTGCCAGTGCTGGGTGACGGCGTCGCGCAGGGTCTGCACGTCCAGCCGCGAGGCGGACACGCCCAGGTGTTCCTCCATCCATGGCACGGCGGTGCGCTGCACCCAGTCCACGATCGCCGGCAGGCGCTGGACGAGGTAGTCCACCTGGTGGGCGAGCAGTGGCAGCAGCATCAGTGCCACGCCGATCACCACGCCGAGGGTGGCGCCGAAGACGATCACCACCGAGAGCGTGCGTGACAGACCCCGGGCCTCCAGCCGGTCCGCGATGGGATCGCTGATATAGGCCAGCACCGCGGCGACGAGGAAGGGCGTGAGCATCCCGCGGAGCAGGTAAATGAGCACGCCCCCGCCGATCACGGCCGCGAGCAGCGGCCACGCCTGACGGTCGCGCAGACCGGTGCCTTCCATGTGGGTGCATCCCTCCAGATTGATCCGCCCCGGGAGTCTAACCCAGTGGACGGCTATGGCGAGGGCACGGCTATGGCAATGGACGTAATTACCGGAAACGGATCACAATCGGGGCTGTTTCGCGCTAGAGTAAGGGCTTTGCCGCAGATCCTCAGGGAGAGCCCGGTGCGAAATCCCAATCGCGTGCTGATCTGG
>NZ_WNXE01000318.1:0-2214 GCF_010993615.1 Arhodomonas sp. KWT
CGCGGAAGCGCGCCACCGCGGCAGGCAGGCGTGCCCGGCGCACCGGGTCCATGCCCGTGATCCCGGTGAGGGGATCGTAGACCGTCGCTCCGAGCTGCAGCCACGGCAGCGCGCTGGGTAGCCAGTAGGCCCGGCGCCGGCGCATGACATTGTAGACCCCGGCCGCCAGTGCATAGCGCAGCATCGCCGCCACCCCGCCCGGCGGCTGGGGCGGGCGCACCAGGGCGGCGGCGAGCGCGGGGGTACGCGCCAGCACCGCACCGCCGCCGAGCAGGCTCAAAGGCTTGCCGCGGCCAAAGCTCAGGATTACGTAGTCACCGTGCTCGCGGTCGTCACCGACCACCGGGAATGCCTGGGCCCGGTCCTCGATCAGGCACAGCCCGCGGGCACGGGCGAAGGCCGCGAGTGCGGCGATGCGCTCACCCAGCCCGAGCAGATCGACGGCGACAACCGCCACGCACCGCGGCGCATGGACGGTCGTCAGGGCGTCCAGGTCCAGCCACGGCCGCTCCGGTGCAAGATCCACCAGCACCGGTTCCAGCCCCGCGAACACCGCGGCGGCGACCAGGTCCGGACAGCCGTAGGCCGGCAGCAGGACCTGCGGGTGACGCTCCTCACGAACCGCCGCGGCGGCGGCCAGGGCCACCGCCAGGGCCATGGTGCCCGAGCCGTACAGCCGCATCCCGTAGCCGGGGAGGATGGCCGGTGCCGCGCGCGCTACGCCCCACCAGGGGACCGGATCGCCAGCGGGGGGCAGGCGGCCGTGGATCAGCGCGTCGAGGGCTGCCATACCGTCATCCGCCGGCCACCCGCGTAGGCGACGCTCGCATGGGCTATGGCCAGGTTCGCCTGGCAGAAGAAGTACGGCACACGCACCCAGAACCACCGTCGCCGCGCCCCGGGCGAGACCGCCCCCAGGAGGACACTGCCGTAGAACAGCGCCTGCAGCGCCAGGGTCAGGGCATACAGCGGCGTCATCGCGGGCAGCCCCAGCAGTGCCACGTTGGCGGCCAGCGCCAGCAGCAGGCACCACGGCACGGCCCAGCGCATCGGCTTGTGGCTCCAGATCTGAAACGCGAAACCGCCGTTCGGGCGTGGATCCAGGACCTCGGGATGCCGCAGCAGCCCGGTGATCCCGCGCAGCACCGTGCGGTACTTGCGCTGGTACTCCCGGCGGTCGTCGCTGATCGCACGGTAACGCCCGATCACCGCCGGGTCGGAGACTGCGCGCAGCCCGAGCCGGGCACAGTTGAGCGCGGTGTTGAAATCGCTGGGGGCATCGCTGTCCCAGTCCCGGCACACCGCCGCCCGCGCGGCGAAGAACGAGCCGCTGAGCCCGACCAGCCCGGCCCGCGACGCCTCCAGCCGCCGCAACGCCATCTCGTAGCGCACGTACAGCCCCTCGCCCACCGGCACGCCCTCGGCGGTGACGAAGCGGTCCTCGCTGGAGACCGCGCCCACCGAGGGATCCGCGAAGAGGCTCGCCAGCCGCCGCAGGCTGCCGCCGTCGATCTCGGTGGCGACATCGGAGAACACCAGAATCTCGCCACGGGCCTGCTGTACCGCCAGCCACTGGGCGTGTTCCTTGCCCCGGCGCTCGGGCGCGCGCACCAGCACCACACCGCGGTCCGCATAGGCACGGGCGATCGCGTCGGTGTCATCGTCCGAGGCATCGGAGGCGACGATCACCTCCCGGCGTGCCGCCGGATAGTCCAGCGCCAGGGTATTGTCCAGCTTGGTGCGCAGGAGTGCGCCGGCGTTGTAGGCGGTGATGATGACCGACAGCGTCGGCACCGACGCCGGCTCCATGTCCCCCGCTGTCGGCGGCCGCCAGCGCACCGGCAGGGCGAGCAGAACGAGCGGATACAGGAAGTAGCTGTACACCGCCACTGCCGCCGCGATCCAGAACACCCACTCCATCGCGTCCCTCCCCCGGACAGCATTGCCCCTAGAGCCAGCCCGACACGCGGGCGATGAAACCACCCCGTGCGGCAGCGATGTCCTCGTGCACCCCCACACGCCGGAGGCGGTAGGGATCGGCGTCCGCCGCGTTCCAGCCGTGGGCCGTGGTGCAGGCACCGGCATAGGCGTCCCGCACCCGGGTCACCGCCGCCGGTGCGGCGTCGCCGTTGGGATAGCAGAACAGCGGCGCCGCCACGCCCGCCGCCGCCTCGATCACCCGGCGCGCGCCGGCGATCTCCTCGTCCAGCACCG
>NZ_WNXE01000319.1:0-2200 GCF_010993615.1 Arhodomonas sp. KWT
CGGCCGGTGGGGCTCGGGCTCATGGGCTTCCACGACGCGCTCTACCGGCTGCGCCTGCCCTACGACTCCGAGGCCGCGGTGGCCTTCGCCGACGAGTCGATGGAGGCGATCAGCTACTACGCCATCCGCGCGTCCACGGACCTCGCTGCCGAGCGTGGCCGCTACGCCAGCTTCGAGGGTTCGCTGTGGAGCCGGGGCGTGCTGCCCATCGACTCCCTGCGCCTGCTCGCCGAGGCACGGGACGGACACCTGGAGGTCGATACCACCGAGCGCCTGGACTGGGCGGCGCTGCGCGAGCGGGTGCAGCAGGTGGGCATGCGCAACTCCAACTGCCTGGCGATCGCGCCCACGGCGACCATCGCCAACATCACCGGCATCTCCCAGGGCATCGAGCCCACCTTCCAGAACCTGTTCGTGAAGTCGAACCTCTCCGGCGAGTTCACCGTGGTGAACCCGTACCTGGTCCGCGATCTCAAGGCCCAGGGCCTGTGGGACGAGGTCATGGTCAACGACCTCAAGTACTTCGACGGTTCCGTCGGCCCCATCGACCGGGTGCCGGACGAGCTCAAGCGCCTCTACGCCACCGCCTTCGAGGTGGATCCCCACCGGCTCGTGGACGCCGGCAGCCGGCGGCAGAAGTGGCTGGACCAGTCCCAGTCGCTGAACCTCTACATGGCCGAGCCCTCAGGTCCGCGCCTGGACGCGCTCTACCGCCATGCCTGGACCGCCGGGCTGAAGACCACCTACTACCTGCGCTCCCGCGGGGCGACGGCGGTGGAGTCCACGGCCGCACCGGTCTCCGCGGCGGGGGAGGAGGGCGCCGACGTCTGCGCCATCGATGACCCCGAGTGCGAGGCCTGCCAGTAACACGACGCCGCGCCCCCGGGGCGCGGACGATCACCGGAGACGGAGTGACATCATGCTGAGCTGGAACGACGAGAACACGGCGCGGAGCGAACCCAGGGCCGCGGATGCCGCCGAGCCCGTGCGCGTTGAGGACAAGCGCGTGATCAACGGCCAGGCGGACATCAATCAGCTGGCCCCGTTCCGCTATCCCTGGGCCTGGGAGTACTTCCTCAAGGCCAACAAGAACCACTGGACGCCGGTGGACATCAACATGTCCCAGGACGTGCACGACTACCACCACCGGCTCACGGACACCGAGCGTCACGTCTACGAGAACGTGCTCGCCTACCTCACCACCGCGGACATCCTGGCGATGCGCAACATCGGCCTGGCGGTGATGGAGAAGATGTCGGCCCCGGAGCTGCAGATCTACCAGGCCCGGCAGGTCTACGAGGAGTCCATGCACACGTGGGCGTACCAGCACTGTATCGAGACCATCGGACTCGAGCAGAGCGAGATCTACAACCGCTACCGGGTGGTGCCCGCCATCCACCGCAAGATCGCGCTCTCCAACCGCCGCCTCAACGCGGTGCTGCGTCCGGACATCGACCTCACCGAGCCCGAGGCCCTGCAGGAGTTCCTGATGTCCTATCTCTTCTTCGCCGCGGTGTTCGAGGGGAGCTGGTTCTACAACGGCTTCAGCCCGATCTTCTCGCTGCAGCGCCGGGGGTTGATGAAGGGCACTGCGGAGCAGCTGCAGTACATCATGCGCGACGAGGTCATGCACTTCACCTTCGGCATGCGCGTGGTGCGCCAGATCATGCAGGAGGAGGGCGTGCGCCCGGACCCGGCCGCGGTCACCGCCATGTGGGAGGAAGCGGACGAGGCCGAGCGGGCCTATTCCGATTACCTCCTCGCTGACCCGATCCTCGGCTACGACGCGGACATGCACCACGAGCAGTTCCGCTTCGTCGCCAACCGCCGGGCGCGCAAGGTCGGCCTCGACGAGCCCTTCCCCGGCGCACGCAACGCCCTGCCGTGGCTCGACGAGCAGGCAAACCTGCGCAAAGAGAAGAACTTCTTCGAGACCCGGGTGACGGAGTACCAGACCGGCGGGGCCCTGAGCTGGGAGTGATCTCACCCCGCGCATGACAATGAGAATCATTGTCATGCGCGGGGGTCCCCTGTATACTCTCTCCCGTCGCGGTCGTGGTGGCGTACGTCAGGACGTCCCCCGGTTCGTCGCCCCAGACGGGCTAGTCAGCATTAGCGTGCGTCCCACGGCCGCGATCCTTTCAAGCAGTCGAGATACCCGGGGCAACGGCGGGGACGCTCCCGCATTGCGCTTACGCCA
>NZ_WNXE01000031.1:0-6507 GCF_010993615.1 Arhodomonas sp. KWT
GAGATGCCCGCGGGTGGCACCAGCATTCTGGGGGCCGCGGTGTTCATCTTCGTGGTGTTGCTGATCACCGACATCCTCGGCTTTACCGACGTGTTCCCGTTCGTCAACAACACCGCCCGCTAGGCGGTCCAGGAAGGGGTCATGCGGCGTAACGGCAGGCATGCGAGGCCCGTCGGGCCCGGACTGAGCCCTGCAGTGCCCGGGGGGCCGGGGAGGATGCATCCCCCGGCCCCCGCGGGCGGGCGCCGCCGAAGCCCCGTGGCGATGGCGGTGGCCCTGCTCGCCGCCATCCTCCTCAGCGCCTGCGCCGGGATACCGGAGCAGCGTGCCGAGCTTGCCGAGGGGACGACGGCCACGGAGCTGGATGCCGTGCCCTTCTTCCCCGACACCGCCTACTACTGCGGGCCCGCCTCGCTGGCGAGCACGCTGGAGTGGAGCGGTTACGAGACCTCGCCGGACGCGCTCGGCGGGTCCCTGTTCATCCCGGAACGCAACGGCAGCCTTCAGCCCGAGATGCTGGCGACGGCGCGCCGCGCGGGACGTCTGGCCTACCAGATCGACGGCCGCCTCGCCGCCGTTCAGCGCGAGCTCCGCGCCGGGCACCCGGTGATCGTCCTCCAGAACCTGGCGTTCGGATGGTGGCCGCGGTGGCACTATGCCGTGGTCGTGGGGCTGTATCCGGACGACGGCACCGTGGTGCTGCGTTCCGGCGAGCGCCGCCGTCACCGCATCAGCTTCAAGACATTCCTGCACACCTGGGCGCGGGCGGAATACTGGGCCATGGTCACCCCGGCGCCAGGGGGCCTGCCGGCCACCGCCGAGCCCGGGCCGCTGTTCCAGGCGCTGGCCTCCCTGGAGGGGACCGCGGGCGTGGGGCCGGCGATCCCCTACTGGCGTGCCGCGGCCGGGCGCTGGCCGGAGAGTGGCCCGTATGCCGTCGGGCTGGCCAATGCCGTCTACGCCGCCGGCGATGCGGACGCGGCCCGCAAGGTGCTCATCGACGCATTGCCACGGGTCGCCGAGGGCAAGGGGGTGGTCTGGAACAATCTCGCCAATATCGAGGCCGAGCAGGGCGACCTGGCCGAGGCCGAGGCGGCGGCGGAGTCCGCCGTGGCCGCCGGTGGTCCCCACGTCGAGCAGTTCCGCGACACCCTTGCCGATATCCGCTGCCGCCGCGGCAAGGGGGCCTGCCCCGGGGCTGAGTGAGTCGCCCGCCCTCACGCCCTTCTGTTCCCCGCCCGCCTCGGTGCCTGCCGCCGTGCTCTCCCGCCGGAAAACTGTGGGATGGTTCACGGACATTGCTGTTCTCCGATATCGTAGCTAGGCTATAACGAAAATGAATAGCTGCCAGAACAAGAAGCAGTGAGCCATGGCCGCCGCGCAACGCGGCAACGGCCAACAATGAGGAGGAGAGTGATGACCGACAGGAAAGACGACAGCAATCGCGGTTGGTCCCGGCGTAACGTGCTCAAGGCGGGTGCCGCATCGGCGGTGATCGCCGGCACCGGGCCGATGATCTTCACGCGCAACAGCTGGGCACAGGACGCCATCGGCAACTTCCCGGTCAAGGGCGACACCGTGATGTTCGGCTTCAACGTGCCGCAGACCGGTGCGTATGCCGACGAGGGGGCGGACGAGCTGCGCGCCTACAAGCTCGCCGTCAAGCATCTCAACAACGGCGGCGGCATGCTCGAGACCCTCAAGCCCAGCTCGCTCACCGGTCAGGGGGTGCTTGGCAAGAAGGTCGGCTACGTCAGCGGTGACACCCAGACCAGCCCGGATGCCGCGCGCACCAGCGCCCGCCGCATGATCGAACGCGACAAGGTGATCATGTACGGCGGCGGCTCCTCGAGCTCGGTGGCCATCGCCCAGCAGTACCTCGCACAGGAGATGGGTGTCATCTTCATGTGCGGCCTCACCCATTCCAACGACACCACCGGCAAGGACAAGCGGCGTTACGGTTTCCGCCACTTCTTCAACGCCTACATGTCCGGCAAGGCCCTCGGGCCGGTGCTCGCGGATGCCTACGGCACCGATCGCCGGGCCTTCCACCTCACCGCCGACTACACCTGGGGCCACACCCAGTATCAGTCCATCAAGGAGTTCACCGAGAAGGAAGGCTGGACGACGGTCAACAACATCATGACCCCGCTCGGCACCAGCGATTACTCGCAGTTCCTGACCGCGGTGCTCAACTCCGACGCCGACGTGCTGGTGCTCAACCACTACGGCAAGGACATGGTGAACTCGCTCACCCAGGCGGTGCAGTTCGGCATGAAGGACATGCAGAAGAACGGCAAGGACTTCCAGATCGTCGTTCCGCTGTACAGCCGTCTCATGGCCCAGGGTGCCGGTGCGAGCAACATCGACGGCGTGTTCGGCTCCACCAACTGGAACTGGACCCTCGAGGATGCGGGCTCGCAGGCCTTCGTGAAGTCCTTCGAGGACGAGTACGGCTTCCCCCCCTCCCAGGCGGCACAGACCTGCTACGTGCAGACCCTGCTCTATGCCAACGCCTGCGAGCGGGCCGGGACGTTCTACCCGCCGGAGGTCATCAAGGCCCTCGAGGACTTCCGCTTCACCGGTGCCGGCCCGGGCGAGGCCTACTACCGTGGTGCGGACCACCAGTGCTTCAAGGACATCCTGGTGGTGCAGGGCAAGGGCCCTGACCAGAAGCAGGGCGAGTACGACCTGCTCAACATCGTCCAGCACGTCAAGCGTGACGACGTGATCTACCCGGTGGATACCTTCTCCGGGGAGCTGGGTCCGTACAAGCCGGCCTGACGGCGGCTTCCGGCCGACAGTGCCACGGCCGACGGCCGTGGCACCGTTTATCAGCGCAGTCGCAAACTGATAATCGCGGGACCGGCCGCGCCCCGTCGCGCGGACGGGGGCTGCGGCGCATCCCGGCGGGTGGAGTCGTTCAATGTCCGGTGACCTGATTAACGCGCTATTCCTTCAGATTCTCACGGGCCTGCAGCTCGGCATGATCTACGCCATGATCGCGCTGGGGCTCACGCTCATCTTCGGCACCCTCGGCGTGGTCAATTTCGCCCATGGTGCGCTCTATCTCATCGGCGCCTACTGCGCCGTGATCATCGCGGGCAAGCTGGGATTCCTGTATGCGGTGATCCTGGTGCCGCTGATCCTGTTCGTGATCGGGATCATCCTCGAGCGCGGCCTGATCCAGTATTTCTACGACCGCCCCCACACGGACCAGATCCTGGTCACGTTCGGGCTGGCGATCGTCGCCGAGGAGGCCCTCAAGTGGATCTTCGGCGCCAACAACATCCCCTATCCAGTGCCCTCCTGGGGTCAGGGGATCGTCATGCTCCACGAATACGTGCCGTTCCTGAGCGGCTTTGTGGTCTTCCCCAAGTGGCGGTTGATCCTGATCCTGGTTTCCCTCGTGGTGATCGGGGCGCTGTTCTTCCTGCTGCAGTTCACGCGCTTCGGGCTGGTCATCCGCTCGGGCATGCGTGATGCGGAGATGGTGCGCTTCCTCGGCATCAACATCACCCGCCGCTTCGCTGCGGTGTTCGGCCTCGGCGCGCTGATCGCGGGTATCGCCGGCGTGTTCGGCGGGCCCATCACCCAGGTCAGTCCGGCCGTGGGCATGAAGATGCTCGTGCCCTCCTTCCTGGTGGTGGTCATCGGTGGCATGGGCTCCGTGGCCGGTGCGCTGATCGCCGCGGTGGTGCTCGGCATGGCGCTGAGCTTCACCGCCGAGTATTCGTCGATCCAGCAGATCATCATCTATCTGGTGGCGGTGGTGGTGCTGCTGACCCGTCCGCGCGGCCTGATGGGCAAGAAGGGGGTGTTCGAATAATGAGTGCCATGTCCAAGACCAGCGGTGGCGGGCGCGAGCTGCTGGTGATCGGCGTGTTTGCCGCCATCGTCCTGCTGCTGCCGTTCTGGCTGCCGCTGCTCGGCGGCTACGAGGCCCTGGCGACGAAGATCGTGATCTGGGCGCTGTTCGCCCTGGGCTTCGATATCCTGCTCGGGTTCACCGGGTTTCTGTCGTTCGGCCACGCGGCCTTCTTCGGTACCGCGGCCTACACCACGGGTCTGATGCTCAAGCACGTCAGCGCCGACATCATACCGGCGCTCGCAGTGAGCGTGTCGCTGACCCTGGTGCTCGCCATCGTGCTCGGCTTTCTCACGCTGCGGCGCAGCGGCATCTACTTCTCCATTCTCACGCTGGCCTTCGGCGAGATGTTGTACGCGGCGGTGCTGTCGATTTTCCAGGGCTGGACCGGGGGCGATAACGGCCTGACGATGAGCACCAAGCCGACGCTGCTCGGGCTGCCGATGCAGGGGCTTAACGTGTTCTACGTCTGCGCCGTGCTGCTCATAGGCGGCTTCGCGCTGGCACGCCAGATCAAGCGCTCGCCGTTCGGGCTGATGCTGATGTCCATCAAGGAGAACCCGATGCGGCTCGAGTACACCGGCGTCAACGTGATGGCCTACAAGATGATGGCGTTTACCATCAGCGGGCTCTACGCGGCCGTCGCCGGATCGCTGATGGTCGTCTACGAGCCCTATGTCGCCACCGAGTTCATGCACTGGACCACCTCCGGCGAGATCGTGATCATGTCCGTGATCGGCGGCGTGAACACGCTGCTCGGGCCGATGATCGGTGCCGCGTTCATGCTGTTCTTCGAGAACGTCGTGCAGGCGTTTATCGGTGAGCAGTGGAAGCTGATCCTTGGTGCCATCTTCGTCCTGGTGGTGATCTTCCTCCCCGGCGGCTTCATCGACCTCGCGCGCCGCGTGCGCAAGGCGATGGGCCATATGGTGCCGTCGCGCCGGGATAACGTGCCGGACGCCCCCGGCTCCATGCGTGAGGACCGCCAGAAGGGCCGCCGCGCGGATGCCCAGCTGGGCGGCCGCTAGGCCGGTGACGAACACGGGAGGAAGACGGATCATGAGTGAACAGGCACTGCTCGACGTTCAGGGGGTGTCCAAGAGCTTCGGCGGACTGCAGGCGCTCACGGACGTGAGCCTGCAGGTCCGGACCGGCAGCATCCACGCCATCATCGGCCCCAACGGGGCGGGCAAGTCGACCCTGCTCAACGTCCTCATCGGTCTGATCGAGGCCGATCAGGGTCACGTGCTCTTCGACGGGCGCGAGCTGCGCGGGGTCAAGCCCCACAGCATCATCCAGCGGGGGATCGCGCGGGTGTTCCAGACCCCGCAGGTCTTTCCGGCGATGAATCTCCTGCAGAACGTGGCCATTGCAGCGCTTGCCCGCCGCGATGGCCAGTTCTCCATCAAGGCCGCGGAGACGCTGCGCCGGGGACACGCCATCTATGAGGAGGCCGCGGCGACCCTGGAGCGGGTCGGTCTCGGCGATCACCTGGAGGAGCAGGCCCAGCATCTGGCCCGGGGCGACAAGCGCCGGCTGGAGCTCGCGGTCTGCCTTGCCGCGCGACCCAAGCTGCTGCTCCTCGACGAGCCGACCGCCGGCATGTCCCGGCATGACACCAACCGCACCATCGACCTGCTCAAGGAGATCTCCGAGACGGGTATGACCAAGGTGGTGATCGAGCACGACATGCACGTGGTCTTCAGCCTTGCCGAGCGGATCAGCGTGCTTGCGCAGGGGCGCATCATCGCCGGCGGCGCGCCGGACGAGGTCCGTGGCGATCCGCGAGTGAAAGAGGCCTATCTGGGAGGGGCACAGGAATGAGCGCCAGTACTCATGCGCAGCCGGCACAGACCGATGCGGGCGGACAGGAGGCGTACTTCGCGTGCCGGGACATTCACGCCTACTACGGCGAGAGCTACATCGTCCAGGGTGTGAGCTTCGAGGTCCGGGAGGGTGAGATCGTCGCCCTGCTCGGGCGCAACGGTGCCGGCAAGACCTCGACCCTGCGTACCATCGCCCGGGCCCACGATCCGCAGCTGCGCAGCGGCGAGATCTGGCTCGCCGGTCAGCCGCTGCATCGCATGCCCACCCACCGGGCGGCGCAGTCGGGGGTGCAGCTGGTGCCCGAGGACCGGCGGATCATCCCCGGCATCACGGTCGAGGAGAACCTGGTGGTGGCGCAGATCGCCGAGCCCCGGGGGTGGTCGATCGAGCAGATCTACGAGCACTTCCCGCGGCTCGCCGAGCGCCGCAAGCAGGAGGCGATCACCATGTCCGGCGGCGAGCAGCAGATGCTGGCCGTGGCCCGGGCACTGGCGCGGGATGTCAAGCTGCTGCTCCTCGACGAGCCCTACGAGGGACTGGCACCTCAGATCGTTCAGGAGATCGAGTCCATCCTCAGGGAGGTGAAGTCCCTGGGTATCACCACCATCATCGTCGAGCAGAACGCGATCGCCGCGCTGGAGCTCGCGGACCGGGCGGTGATCCTGGACATGGGCGAGGTCGCCTACGAGGGTGAGGCCAACCACGTGCTCGACAACCAGGAGCTCCGCGACCAGTACCTGGCGATCTAGGCATGGCCGGGCCCCGGGGCGTTGCCCCGGGCCGGGCCCGCCTGCAACACCCGTGTAATATCC
>NZ_WNXE01000031.1:6602-8342 GCF_010993615.1 Arhodomonas sp. KWT
GTCGCCGTGCCGCGGTCCGGGCCGAGGGAGTCATGCATGTTCGGGACACGGGTTTTCGCCCATCGCGGGGCATCGCTGGCCGCGCCGGAGAATACACTCCCGGCGATCGAGCTGGCGGCGGCCCTGGGTGTGGGCTGGGTGGAGCTGGATGTCCAGCTGCTCGGCGACGGCACGCCGGTCATCTTCCACGACGAGCGTCTGGATCGCTGCACCGACGGGGCCGGACGGATCGCCGATGCGGACTGGGCAGCGGTTGCCGCCCTCGATGCCGGCGGGTGGTTCTCACCCCGCTACGCCGGCACCCGGATGCCGCGTCTCGAGCAGGCCCTCGCCCTGTGTCGCCAGCGCGGGCTGGGGCTCAACCTTGAGCTCAAGCCGACGGGGGAGGAGGGCAGGCGGACGGCCCTGGCGGCCACGGTCCTCGATAGCCTGCAGACGACCGGGTTCCCACGGGAGGCGTTGCTGCTCTCGTCCTTCGACGTGCCGGTGCTCGCCGAATGCCGGCGACGGGATCCCGGGATCCGCCTGGGCCTGATCTGCGAGCGCGTGCCCGAGCGTGCCGGCGCCGTGCTGCAGGCGTTCGGCGGTGTGAGCCTGCACGTGGACTGGCGTCATCTGGACCCCGCCGGGGTGCGGCGGCTGTGCGCGGCGGGAATCGCGGTGGTGGCATGGACCGCCAACCGTCCCGAGGCGGTGGACCCGCTGTGGTCGGCGGGGCTCACGGCCGTGATTACCGACGACCCCAACGCCTATTTCGTGCGGGGCATCCGCTAGGAGCCGCAGGCCCGGGTCATCCCGCAGGGCGGTCCGGGCCGTGGATGCGGCGTCGTGTTGCGGCCGCGGTCGTCTCGTTCCCGCCGTCGCCCCCCAGGGCGTCCACCGCCGCGGCGACGCTGAGGTGGTGATGGCTCTCCGGCAGCCCGTGCCAGAGGTGTGTCTGCGCGAGCCGGTCCGCCACCGGCCCCTTCACCTCTGCGAGGTGCAGGGCGACTGACTGCGCCTGCAGATCGGCGTGCAGCGCCTCCAGCATCTCCAGCCCGCTGCTGTCGATGTAGCTCACCGAGCTCATCACCAGCACCGCGGCTTCGGCATCGGGATGGCGGTCGAGGGCCGCGAGCACGAAGTCGCGGACCGGCTCGGCGTTGGCGAAGTAGATGTTCTCGTCGATGCGCAGGAGCACCCGCCGGGGGTCGCAGACCACCTCGTGGCGCTCGACGTTGCGGAAATGCTCGGTGCCCGGGATGCGCCCGATCACGGCCATGTGCGGCCGGCTGCTGCGCCAGACGTAGAGGAACAGCGACAGCGCGATGCCGGCCACCAGCCCGGGCTCCAGGCCGAAGCCCAGCACGCCGGCCACCGTGGCGATGAGGGTCGCGCCGTCGCCCCGGTCGTACCGGGTGGTCTCTATCGCGCCGCGGAAGTCGATGAGCTGCCAGATGGCGACCACGATGATCGCGGCGAGCACCGCTTTCGGCAGGAACGCGAACCAGCCGGTGAAGAAGGCGGCGACCACCCCGACGAGGCCGGCGGTGATCAGCGCGGCGACCTGGGTTCGGGCCCCGGCGTCGAAGTTCACCACCGAGCGCGAGAAGCCGCCGGCGGCGGGCATGGTACCCACCAGCGCGGAGCCGAAGTTGGCCGCCCCCAGGGCGAGGAGCTCCTGATTGGCGTCGACGCGCTCGCGCCGGCGCCCGCCCAGGACCTTGGCGACGGTGACGCTCTCCACGTAGCCGATCAGCG
>NZ_WNXE01000031.1:8433-26444 GCF_010993615.1 Arhodomonas sp. KWT
TGGCGGTGGAGACGGCGCCGATGTGGGTGTACAGGCCGGTGATCATGGTGACCGCGTCCCCCCGGGGGGCATCGACGCCCAGCAGGTGGCCCACCTGGCTCAGCATGATCAGCGCCGCCGCCGCGCTGGTGAAACCGGACAGCACCGGGTGGCCGATCAGGTTGACCAGCCGGCCCAGGCGCAGGGCCCCACCGACGGCCAGTATTACGCCCACCTCCGCGGCCAGGATGGAGGCGCCGGTGATCCACTGCTGGGGATCGGCGCCGGCGAAGCGGGACAGGGCGTCGGCGACCATGAGTGCGGCGACGGCCACCGGGCCCACGGCAAGGGTGCGGCTGGTGCCGAACACCGCATAGACCGCCGGCGGTATGATACTGGCGTACAGCCCGGTCTCCGCCGGCAGTCCCGCGAGCAGCGCGTACGCCATGCCCTGGGGGACGAGCAGAATGGCGGTGATGATCCCCGCCGTCAGGTCGTCGGAGAAGGCCTGGCGGTCATAGCCGCGGAGGCTGGTCAGCAGGGGCGGTTGCAGCTTCATCGGCGCCGTTGCGTCTATGGTGATGATCGAGCGGTACCATTCGCAGTGTAATATATGTTTCAGTAATATGCTTATTACATTATTCGGGATATCAGTCGAAGGAGGTGCCGCGATGAGTGCACGTCCCGAAGTCAGGCAGTTCCTGCACGAACCCACGTCCACGTTCTCCTACGTGGTCTGGGACCCGCAGACCCGGCGTGCCGCGGTGATCGACTCGGTGCTCGACTACGCCGAGAACGCGGGGCGCACGGGCACCGACAGCGCCGACGGGATCATCGAGTTCGTGCGCCGCGAGGGCCTGGAGGTGGAATGGGTGCTGGAGACCCACGCCCATGCGGACCACCTGGCCGCCGGTGCGCACATCCGTGACCGCCTCGGTGGCACCACCGGCATCGGCGAGGGGATCCGCACGGTGCAGCGCCACTTCCGCGACGTCTACAACCTGGAGCGGGGCTTCCTGCCGGACGGCTCGCAGTTCGATCACCTGTTCGCGGACTACGAGACCTTCCACGTCGGCAACATCGAGGCCCGGGCCATTCCCACGCCGGGGCACACCTCGGACAGCCTCACGTACGTGATCGGTGACGCGGCCTTCTGCGGGGACACCCTGTTCATGCCGGACGGGGGAACCGCGCGCTGCGACTTCCCCGGCGGCAGCGCATCGGTGCTCTATCACTCGATCATGCGGCTCTACGAGCTGCCGGACGAGACCCGGCTGTTCGTGCTCCACGACTACCGTCCCAACGGCCGCGAGTATCGCAACGAGGCCACGATCGGCGAGCAGCGTGGCGGCAACATCCACGTGCGCGACGGCGTCACCGAGGCGGAATTCGTCGAACGCCGAGAGGGGCGTGACCGGACCCTGGACCTGCCGCGGCTGATCATCCCCGCGGTGCAGGTGAACATCCGTGCCGGGCGGCTGCCGCCGGCGGAGGACAACGGGGTCGCCTACGTGAAGATCCCCATTGACCGGCCCGGGGATTTCAGCCAGAGCTATTCGGGGGAATCCGCATGACGATCGTGCCCTTCGAGCCGGTTCCCGCCCTGGCAGGGGGGATCCTCATCGGGCTCGCCGCCACCATCCTGTTGTGGCTGAACGGGCGGATCGCGGGCATCAGCGGCATCGCGGCCGGGGCCATGGAGGAGCACGGTGGCGAGCGCCTGTGGCGGCTGCTCTTCCTCGCCGGCATGATCGCCGGTGCGGGGGCCGTCTACGTGCTCTGGCCGGCGGGGGCGGTGCTCCACAGCGGGCTGCCGCTGTGGGCGGTGCTGGCCGCCGGTGTCCTCGTCGGCTTCGGTACCCGCCTGGGCAGCGGCTGCACCAGCGGCCACGGTGTCTGCGGGCTCGGGCGGCTGTCGCCGCGCTCGCTGATCGCCGTGATCACGTTCATGGCGACCAGCATCGTCACCGTGTTCGTCGTCCGGCACGTACTGGGGGTGGCGTCATGATCCATCTCGTGAGCATTGTCGCCGGGCTGCTGTTCGGCGCCGGCCTGGCCCTTGCGCAGATGACGGACCCGGCGCGGGTGCTCGGTTTCCTTGATCTCACCGGCCGCTGGGACCCGACCCTGGTGTTCGTTCTTGCCGGGGCGGTGGCCACCACGCTGATCAGCTTCCGCTTCGTGCTGCGCCGTCCCCGGCCGGTGTTCGCACCGGCCTTCCAGCTGCCGACCCGCAGGGACATCGACGCGCGGCTGATCGGCGGTGCCGTGGTGTTCGGGGTCGGCTGGGGTGTGGCGGGCTTCTGCCCCGGGCCGGGGATCGCGGCACTGGCGCTGGGCAGTGTGGTGCCCCTGACCTTCGTCGTCGGGCTCGCCGGCGGCATGATCCTCTACCGGTTCACGGCCCGCCCCTGAAGCGGTCCGCTGCCGTCACTCCGTCGGTGGTGTACGGCGCATCGCCTTCTTGCGCCCGTGGCGGACCTTGCGGTCCGTGCGCCGGCGGCGTGCGTTGCGGCTCGGGCGGGTGGGTACCCGTGTCGCCGGCGTCTCGGTGAGCCCGCGCAGCAGGGCGCGCAGGCGCTCCAGGGCGTCCTGGCGGTTGAGGGCCTGGCTGCGGTGGCGGCGGGCGCGGATCACGACCACGCCGTCCGCGGTCACGCGGTGATCGCTGCACGCCAGCAGGCGCTCCTTGTAGAAGGCCGGCAGCGACGACGACTGGCTGTCGAAGCGCAGGTGCACGGCGGTGGCGACCTTGTTCACGTTCTGCCCGCCGGGGCCGGGGGCGCGCACCGCCGAGAGCTCGATCTCGTCCAGCCCGATCGCCACGTTGCGCGAGATGCGCAGTACCTTGTCATTGTCCGGGTCGATACTCATCGATCACAGCCTACTACGTTGACGTGCCCCGGCGCGCCCCGTCCCCGAGGCCGTGTGTCCGGCCGCTTCGGCGTTCCGGAACTCGCCGGCAGGGGTGCAGGTGTCCGGGGCGGTGACCATACTGGTGGCCGGACTAATGGTGTGCCGGCGCCCGGCGGTTGAGCCGGGTGCCGGGCAGGGCAGATACGGACAGCGGGAGAGCGGCATGATCGAGGGGATTCGACGGCGGGTGCTGGCGCTGGCAGCGGTGGCGCTGGTGTGGGGGCCGGCGGGCCACGCGGCGGAGGCTATCCTCGCGGGGGAGCGCTTCCGGCCGGTGACCGCGGACGGCGGCATGGTGGCGACGAGTCATTACATCGCCTCCCGGGTGGCGCGGGACGTGCTGCGTGACGGCGGTAACGCCGTGGACGCGGCGGTGACCGCGGGCTTCGCCCTGGCGGTGACCCAGCCGCGCTCGGGCAACATCGGCGGCGGCGGGTTCATGCTCGTCTCCGACGAGCGCAGCGGCGAGGTGGTCGCCATCGACTACCGCGAGACCGCCCCCGCGGCGGCCACCGAGACCATGTTCCAGAACGCCGAGGGCGAGGTCGTGCCGGAGCGCTCGCGTTTCAGTGCGAACGCCTCCGGTGTGCCCGGCACCGTCGCGGGCCTGGCGCTCGCCCTGCGCCGCTACGGCACGCGTTCGCTGGCCGAGGCCCTGGCACCGGCGATCCGCCTGGCGGAGGAGGGCTTCGAGGTCCCGCCGCGTTTCGCCGAGGGGCTGACCTCGGCGCGGGACCGGCTCGGGCGCTGGCCGTCCAGCCGGGCCAAGTTCTTCCATGACGACGGCACGCCCTACCGTGCCGGCCAGGTCTTCCGTCAGCCGGCGCTGGCGCGGACCCTGCGGCGGATCGCCGAGCAGGGGCCGAAGGGGTTCTACGAGGGCGTGACCGCCGAGCGCATCGTCTCGACCCTGCAGCGCCACGGCGGGATCATGACCCTGGACGACCTCGCCGGCTACCGGCCGGTGGTGCGCGAACCGGTCCATGGCCGCTACCGCGGCTACGACGTCTACTCCATGGGGCCGCCGTCCTCCGGCGGCACGCACATCGTGGAGATCCTCAACATCCTCGAGGGTTACGACATCGCCGCGGCCGGACACAACTCGGCACGCACCATCCACCTGATGGCCGAGGCAATGAAGCGTGCCTACGCCGACCGGGCGCGTTACCTCGGCGACAGCGACTTCGTCGACGTGCCGGTGGCGGGGCTCACCAGCAAGGCCTACGCCGGGGCGCTGCGCGGGGAGATCGACCCGGAACGGGCGACGCCGGCGGACGCGGTTGCCGCCGGCGATCCCTGGCCGTACGAGTCCAACGAGACCACGCACTTCTCCATCGCCGACGGCGACGGCCTGGTGGTGGCGAACACCTACACCCTGAACTTCAGCTACGGCTCGGGGCTGGTGGTCGACGGCGCGGGCTTTCTCATGAACAACGAGATGGACGACTTCTCCGCCAAGCCGGGCGTGCCCAACGCCTACGGGCTCATCGGCGGCGAGGCTAACCGGATCGAGCCTGGCAAGCGCATGCTCTCGTCCATGTCGCCGACCATCGTGAAGAAGGACGGCCGGAACCGCCTCGTCACCGGCAGCCCCGGCGGCTCGCGGATCATCACCACGACGCTGCAGGTGATCATGAACGTCATCGATCACGACATGAACATCCAGACCGCGGTCAACGCGCCGCGGGTGCACCACCAGTGGCGGCCCGACTATATCCGCATCGAGCAGGGCATCAGCCCGGACACCATCGCCGGACTGGAGGCCATGGGCCACCGCGTGAAGCAGGAGCGCTCGATGGGGGCGATCCAGTCCATCCTCATCGATGCGGACGGCTTCCACGGGGCCGCCGACCCGCGCCGTCAGACGAGCGCGGCCATGGGGGTGAGCCGATGACCGCGCTCACGGTCCATCACCTCGCCCACTCCCGCTCCCAGCGCGTGCTCTGGCTGCTCGAGGAGCTGGACGCGGACTACCGCATCCAGTGCTACGAGCGCGACCCGGCGACCGGCCGTGCGCCGGCCGCGCTGCGCGCGGTCCACCCGCTGGGCCGCTCGCCGGTGATCACCGACGGCGAGCGGGTGGTGGCGGAGTCCGGGGCGATCATCGAGTATCTCCTCGACGGTCATGACCCGGACCACCGCTTCCGCCCCGCCCCGGGTACGGAGGCCTTCCTCGATTACCGTTACTGGCTGCACTACGCCGAGGGCTCGGCGATGCCGCCGCTGCTGCTGAGCCTGGTCTTCGACCGGCTTGGCGGGCCGGCGGCACCTTGGCTGATGCGCCCGCTGCTGCGGCGGATCGCCGCCGGGGTGCAGTCGGCCTTCGTGGGGCCCGAGGTGCGCGCGCACCTGGACTACCTGGAGGACGTGCTGCAGCGCCGGACGTGGTTCGCCGGTGAGGCGTTCACCGCCGCCGACATCCAGATGAGCTTCCCGGTGGAGGCTGCGGTGGCGCGGGGTCTGGCGGGACCGGAGCGTCCCCGGCTGAACGCGTTCGTCGAGCGTATCCGCGGGCGGGCCGCCTATCAGCGCGCCCGGGAGCGTGGCGGGCCGTACGACCTCGCGGCGCTATAGCAGGGGTCAGAGCGAGTACTGGTACGCGGCGGGCATCGGGCCGCGTCCGCCGTGATCTGACATGACGGCCGGGTGGAAAGGGCGGTGGAGCCCGCCGGGCACGCCGGCGGACTCCCCGGGCCCCGGGTCAGCCCTCGTCCGGGTCGTAGCCGAGGTTCGGGCTGAGCCAGCGCTCCGCCGTGGACGGGTCCATGCCTTTGCGGTGGGCATAGTCCTTGACCTGGTCGCGGAAGATGTTGCCGAGACCGAAGTAGCGGCTGTCCGGGTGGGCGAAGTACCAGCCGGAGACCGCCGCCGTCGGCACCATCGCCTTGGACGAGGTCAGCTCGATACCGGCGTTCCCGCGCACGTCGAGCAGCTCCCAGAGCAGATCCTTCTCGGTGTGGTCCGGGCAGGCCGGGTAGCCCGGCGCCGGCCGGATGCCCTGGTAGTTCTCCGCGATGAGGCCGTCGTTGTCGAGCGCCTCGTCGGCGGCGTAGCCCCAGTACTCGCGGCGCACCTTCTGGTGGAGCATCTCGGCGAAGGCCTCGGCGAGCCGGTCGGCCAGGGCCTTGAGCAGGATGGCGTTGTAGTCGTCGTGATCGGCCTCGAAGCGTTTCACGTGCTCGTCGATGCCGATGCCGGCGGTCACCGCGAACGCCCCCATCCAGTCCTGGATGCCGGTGTCCTTGGGCGCGACGAAGTCGGCGAGGGACTGGTTCGGCCGGCCCTCGGGCTTCTCCGTCTGCTGGCGCAGGTGGTGGGTTACCAGGCGCACGTGCTCACGGGAGTCGTCGGCGTATATCTCGGTGTCGTCACCGACGGCGTTGGCCGGGAACAGCCCGAACACGGCCCGCGCGGTGAGCCACCGCTCCTCGACGATCTGCGCGAGCATGGCGCGGGCGTCGTCGTAGAGCTTGCGTGCCTGCTCGCCCTGCTTTTCGTCGTCGAGGATCTTCGGGAACTTGCCCGTCATCTGCCAGGCCTGGAAGAACGGAGTCCAGTCGATGAACTCGACGAGCTCCTCCAGCGGCTGGTCCTCGATGACGTGGACGCCGGGCTCGCGCGGAGTGACGGGCTCGTAGGACTGCCAGTCGACGGGCGTGCGGTTGGCCCGCGCGTCCTCGATGGTGAGCCATTTCTGCTTCACCTGGCGCCTGGCACGCTGCTCGCGCACCCGCTCGTACTCGGTCTTGATCTCGGCGACGTAGTCCTCGCGCTGGGTGTCGCTGAGCAGCTTCGAGCACACGCCGACGGCGCGGGAGGCATCCTTCACGTAGATGGTATCGCCGCTGTACTGCGGCTCGATCTTCACCGCTGTGTGCACCCGGGAGGTGGTGGCGCCGCCGATGAGCAGCGGGACGGTGAAGCCGCGGCGCTCCATCTCCTTGGCCATGTCCACCATCTCGTCCAGCGACGGGGTGATCAGCCCGGAGAGGCCGACGATGTCGGCGCCGTGCTCCTCGGCCGCGGCCAGCGTCTTCTCGTTGGGGATCATCACCCCGAGGTCGATGACTTCGTAGTTGTTGCACTGGAGCACGACCGCGACGATGTTCTTGCCGATGTCGTGGACGTCGCCCTTCACCGTGGCCAGCACGACCTTGCCGTTGGACTGATCGCCGTCGCTCTTCATCGCCTCGATGTAGGGGATGAGGTGGGCGACGGCCTTCTTCATCACGCGCGCGGACTTCACCACCTGGGGCAGGAACATCTTGCCCGCGCCGAAGAGGTCACCGACCACGTTCATGCCGTCCATCAGCGGGCCCTCGATGACCTTGATGGGGTGGTCGAACTGCTGGCGGCACTCCTCGGTATCGTCCACCACGTATTCGGTGATGCCCTTGACCAGGGCGTGCTCCAGGCGCTTCTCCACCGGCCACTCGCGCCACTCCAGGTTCTTCTCCTCGGCCTTCGCGCCCTGGCCCTTGAACTCCTCGGCGCGGTCGACCAGGCGCTCGGTGGCGTCCTCGCGGCGGTCGAAGAGCACGTCCTCGACCAGCTCCAGGAGCTCCTTGTCGATGTCGTCGTAGACGTCGAGCTGGCCGGCGTTGACGATGGCCATGTCCAGCCCCGCCTGGATGGCGTGGTAGAGGAACGCCGAGTGCATGGCGCGGCGCACCGGCTCGTTGCCCCGGAAGGAGAACGACAGGTTGGACAGCCCGCCGGAGACCTTCGCGTGGGGCAGGTGGGTCTTCACGTGCCGCGTCGCCTCGATGAAGTCGATGGCGTAGCGGGCGTGCTCCTCGATGCCGGTGCCCACCGGGAAGATGTTCAGGTCGAAGACGATGTCCTCGGGCGGAAAGCCGATCTCCTCGGTGAGGATCCGGTAGGCGCGCGCGGCGATCTCGGTGCGCCGCTCCAGGGTGTCGGCCTGGCCCTCCTCGTCGAAGGCCATGACGATGACCGCGGCACCGTAGCGGCGCACGAGCTGCGCCTTCTTGCGGAAGTCCTCCTCACCCTCCTTGAGGCTGATGGAGTTGACGATGCCCTTGCCCTGGATGGTCTGCAGGCCGGCCTCCATCGCCTCCCACTTGGAGGAGTCGACCATGATCGGCACCCGGGCGATGTCCGGCTCGGAGGCGACCAGCTTGAGGAAACGGTCCATGCACTCGACGGCGTCGAGCAGGCCCTCGTCCATGTTGATGTCGATCACCTGGGCGCCGTTGTCCACCTGCTGGCGGGCGACGTCCAGCGCCGTGTCGTAGTCCTCCTCCTTGATCAGGCGCTTGAACCGCGCCGAGCCGGTCACGTTGGTGCGCTCGCCGACGTTGACGAACATGTCGCCGTCGCCGACGTTCAGCGGCTCCAGGCCCGAGAGACGCAGTGCCGGGGACAGGCTCGGGATCTCGCGGGGCGCGACGCCGTCCACCGCGTCGCGGATCGCGGCGATATGCTCGGGGGTGGTGCCGCAGCAGCCACCGACGATGTTGAGGAAGCCGCTCTCGGCGAACTCCCGGATGAGCTTCGCCATGTATTCCGGCGACTGGTCGTACTCGCCCATCTCGTTGGGCAGGCCGGCGTTGGGGTGGGCGGACACGTAGGTGTTGCTCGCCACCCGGGAGAGATCCTGGATGTAGGGACGCAGGTCCTCGGCACCGAGCGCGCAGTTCAGGCCGATGGAGAACGGCTCGACGTGGCGCACGGAGTTCCAGAAGGCCTCGGTGGTCTGCCCGGAAAGGGTGCGCCCGGAGGCGTCGGTGATGGTGCCGGAGATCATCACCGGGACCTTGCGGCCGAGCTCCTCGAACAGCTGTTCGAGCGCGAACAGGCACGCCTTGGCGTTGAGGGTGTCGAAGATCGTCTCGACCAGGATCAGGTCGGCACCGCCCTCCACCAGCGAGTGCGCGGCCTCGAGATAGTTCTCGCGCAGCTCGTCGAAGGTGACGTTGCGGTAGCCGGGGTTGTTCACGTCCGGCGAGATCGAGGCGGTGCGGCTGGTGGGGCCGAGCACGCCGGTGACATAGCGCGGGCGCTCCGGGGTCTTCTCCGTCCACGCGTCGGCGCATTCGCGCGCCAGGCGGGCCGCCTCGCGGTTGAGCTCGGGGACCAGGTCCTCGGTGTCGTAGTCCGACTGTGACAGCCGCGTCGCGTTGAAGGTGTTGGTCTCGATGATGTCCGCGCCGGCGGCCAGGTTGGCCTCGTGGATCTCGCGGATGAGATCCGGCCGGGTGAGCGTGAGCAAGTCGTTGTTGCCCTTGAGCGAGCTGGGGTGCTCGGCGAAGCGCTCACCGCGGAAGTCCGCTTCCTCGAGGGGCTGCTTCTGGATCATGGTGCCCATGGCACAGTCCAGGAGCAGGATACGATCGGCGAGATCACGCTGTATGCGATCGGACATGTAGAAACCTGTCTGTTGCTGCGAATGCTTCTCTGCGGGCAGTGCACGGTCCGCGCCTTTCAGTGGCGTTGTGCGCCGCCGGTGGGGTCCGCCAGGTTGGTGCGTTGCGCTATCGCTCGCCCGGTGGCGATGTCCGTACGGCAGGCCGGGCGTCACGTCGATAGGCCGCGACTGGGGTACCTCCTGGAATCAATAGACCATCTTCTCATGCTTTGCGCTCGTTTCAAGTATCAGCGCATTTCCATCAATCTGTGTAATAGTGAGTATGAGTCCGGGGCCAAGAGCGAGGGCATGTCCGCGGTGAGTAGGACTGTGGCGCCGCGGTATATGCATATTCCCGTTCACGCGTGTCTACGGGTGACGGAGCGGTTACCATCGGCGGTCGTAGTCCGAACCGTGGAGGAGAGTGGCCGTGAAGCTCGAAACCCTTGCCGTGCATGCCGGTTATGACCCGGAGCCCACCACCAAGGCGGTGGCGGTGCCGATCTACCAGACGACGTCCTACGCCTTCGACGACACTCAGCACGGGGCCGATCTGTTCGACCTCAAGGTCGAGGGCAATATCTACACCCGCATCATGAACCCCACCAACGCCGTGCTCGAGCAGCGCGTCGCCGCGATGGAAGGTGGCATCGGTGCCCTGGCGGTGGCCTCGGGGATGGCGGCGATCACCTACGCCATCCAGTGCATCAGCCGCGCGGGGGACAACATCGTCGCCACCAGCCAGCTCTATGGTGGCACCTACAATCTCTTCGCCCACGGGCTGCCGAACCAGGGCATCGAGGTGCGCTTCGTCGATGCCGACGACCCCGAGCGGCTCGCGGAGCTCATCGATGATCGGACCAAGGCGGTGTTCTGCGAGACGGTGGGCAACCCCAACGGCAACATCGTGGACGTGGCGCGCTTCGCCGCCATCGCCCACGAGGCCGGCGTACCCCTGATGGTGGACAACACCGTGCCGACCCCCTGTCTCTGGCGGCCAATCGAGCATGGCGCCGACATCGTAATCCACTCGCTGACCAAGTACATGGGTGGCCATGGCACCACGGTGGGCGGGGTGATCGTGGACTCCGGAAACTTCCCCTGGGCCGAGCAGGCGGCGCGTTACCCCATGCTCAACGAGCCGGACCCCTCCTACCACGGTGTCGTCTACACCGAGGCCCTCGGGGCGGCCGCCTACATCGGCCGGTGCCGGGTGGCGCCGCTGCGCAACATGGGCGCGGCGCTGTCGCCGTTCAATGCCTTCCAGCTCCTGCAGGGCATCGAGACGGTGCCGCTGCGCATGGAGCGCCACTGCGAGAACGCGCTGGCGGTGGCCCGCCATCTCCGCGATCACTCCCAGGTCAAGTGGGTCAAGTTCGCGGGCCTGGAGGAGAGTCCCCACCACGATCTCGCGCGCAAATACATGGATGGCCGGGCCGCGAGCATCCTGAGCTTCGGGATCGAGGGCGGGGAGGCCGCCGGTGCGCGCTTCATCGACGCGCTCCAGCTCATCGTCCGGCTGGTGAACATCGGTGACGCCCGCAGCCTCGCCTGCCACCCGGCGACCACCACCCACCGCCAGCTCAACGATGAGGAGCTGGCCTCCGCGGGGGTGAGCCGGGACATGGTGCGGCTGTCGGTGGGCATCGAGCATGCCGAGGACATCATCGCCGACATCGACCAGGCCCTCGCCGCGGCGAACGGCTGAGCCATCCCCGGGCCCGCGGGCGCCGGCCCGCGGGCTCAGCCCCCGCTGCCGGTGCGCGCGGTGTCCCCCGGCAGCATCCCGCGCAGATAGCGCCCGGTGTGTGAGGCCTCGACGCCGGCCACCGTCTCCGGCGTGCCGGTGGCCACCACACGGCCGCCGCCTTCGCCTCCCTCCGGTCCGAGGTCCACGATCCAGTCCATGGTCTTGATGACGTCGAGGTTGTGCTCGATGACGATTACGGTGTTGCCGTGCTCGCGCAGCCGGGTGAGCACCTCGAGGAGCTGGGCGATGTCGTGAAAATGCAGCCCGGTGGTGGGCTCGTCGAGGATGTAGAGGGTGCGTCCGGTATCCCGCTTGGCGAGTTCGCGGGCGAGTTTCACGCGCTGGGCCTCGCCGCCGGAGAGGGTGGTGGCGCTCTGGCCCAGGCGCACGTAGCCGAGCCCCACCTCCATGAGTGTGCGCAGCTTGCGCGCGATCACCGGCACCGGCTCGAACAGCGACAGCGCCTCCTCGACGGTCAGCTCCAGGACCTCGTGGATGTTCAGCCCCTTGTAGCGCACCTCCAGGGTCTCGCGGTTGTAACGCTGGCCCTGGCAGATGTCGCAGGGCACGAACACGTCGGGCAGGAAGTGCATCTCCACGCGGATCACGCCGTCGCCCTGGCAGGCCTCGCAGCGCCCGCCCTTGACGTTGAAGCTGAACCGTCCCGGCCCGTAGCCGCGTGCCCGCGCCTCCGGCGTGCCGGCGAAGAGCTCGCGCACCGCGGTGAACAGCCCGGTGTAGGTCGCCGGGTTGGAGCGTGGCGTGCGCCCGATGGGGCTCTGGTCGATGTCGATGACCTTGTCCAGCGCGTCCAGCCCCTCCAGGCCGTCGCAGGGGGCGGCGTCCAGGCTGGCGCGGTTGAGGCGGTTCGCCGCGTGGGGATGCAGGGTCGCGTTGATCAGGGTCGACTTGCCCGACCCGGACACGCCGGTGATGCCGATCATCAGCCCGAGCGGCAGGTCCACGTCCACGGCGTGGAGGTTGTTGCCCCGGGCGCCTCGCAGCCGCAGCCAGGCATCGCCGGGGGCGACCCGCCGGGCCGGGACCTCGATGGCCCTGCGGCCGGCGAGGTAGTCGCCGGTGAGCGAGGCCGGCTCCGCCTCGATGGCGGCGGGTGGCCCCTCGGCGATGACGCGCCCGCCGTGGGTGCCGGCACCCGGGCCCATGTCCACCACGTGGTCCGCGGCGCGGATGGCGTCCTCGTCGTGCTCGACGACGATCACGGTGTTGCCCATGTCGCGCAGGCGTAGCAGGGTGTCGAGCAGGCGCTGGTTGTCGCGCTGGTGCAGGCCGATGGAGGGCTCGTCGAGCACGTACATCACCCCGACCAGGCCGGCGCCGATCTGACTGGCCAGGCGGATGCGCTGGGACTCGCCCCCGGACAGGCTGTCGGCACCGCGGTCGAGGCTGAGGTAGTCCAGGCCCACGTTGACCAGGAAGCTCAGCCGCTCGCGGATCTCGCGCAGGATGCTTTCGGCGATGTCGCCGCGGGCGCCCGCCAGGGCGAGGCCGGCGAACAGTTCCCGGGCCCGGCCGACGGACAGCGCGGAGACCGCGGGCAGGGTGTGTTCACCGACGTACACGTGGCGGGCCGCCTCGTTGAGCCGGGAACCGTCGCAGTCCGGGCAGCGCCGGGTGCTGATGTAGCGCCCGAGCTCCTCGCGCACGGCCGTGGAGTCGGTCTCGCGATAGCGGCGGTCGAGGTTGTTGAGCACGCCCTCGAACGGGTGCGCACGCACGTGCTCGCCGCTCGGCCCGCGGTAGCGGAAGGTGATCTCCTCGTCGCCGCTGCCGTTTAGGAGCACTTCGCGGACGTGGGCGTCCAGGTCCTGCCAGGGGGTCTCCACGTCGAAGCCGTAGTGTGCGGCCAGGGCGTCGAGGATGCGACTGTAGTGCGCGTTGCGACGGTCCCAGCCGCGGATGGCGCCACCGGCGAGGGACAGCTCGGGGTGGGCGACCACCCGTTCCGGGTCGAAGAACTGGTGCACGCCCAGGCCGTTGCAGGTGGGGCAGGCGCCGTGGGGGTTGTTGAACGAGAACAGCCGCGGCTCGAGCTCGGCGACGGCGTAGCCGCACATCGGGCACGTGTGGTGCGCGGTGTAGAGCGGCTCCGGGGTATCACCGTCGTCCATGTCGGCGACGCGCAGCAGCCCGTCGGACAGGCCCAGGCAGGTTTCCACCGAATCGGCGATGCGCCCGGCCTGGTCCGGGCGCACGCGCAGCCGGTCCACCACTGCCTCGATGGTGTGCGTCTGTTCCGGGGGCAGGGTGGGGACGTCGTCGAGCTCGTGGACGTGGCCGTCGATCCGTACCCGGATGAAGCCCTGGGCGCGGAGCTCGTCGATCAGCGTCTCGGTGCCGCCGGCCTGCGGGTGCAGGGGGGCGAGCAGCATGATCCGCGAGCCCTCATCCAGGGCCAGCACGCGATCCACCATCTCGCTGACGGTGAGCGCGCTCAGGGCGATGCCGTGCTCCGGGCAACGGGGCGTGCCCGCGCGGGCGAACAGCAGCCGCAGGTAGTCGTGGATCTCGGTTACCGTGCCGACGGTGGAGCGCGGGTTGTGGGAGGTCGCCTTCTGCTCGATGGAGATCGCCGGGGACAGCCCCTCGATATGGTCGACGTCCGGCTTCTCCATCATGGAGAGGAACTGCCGGGCATAGGTGGACAGCGACTCGACGTAGCGGCGCTGGCCCTCGGCGTAGATGGTGTCGAAGGCGAGGGAACTCTTGCCCGAGCCGGAGAGTCCGGTAATCACCACAAGCCGCTCCCGGGGGATGGCCAGCGTGATGTTCTGCAGGTTATGGGTGCGGGCACCCTGAATAAAGATATGATTCATCGAATTAGGACCGGCGTAGCCAACCTGATAGTATACCGGGTCTGTCAATTCGGCTGCGTCCTCGAATCCATTCATCAGCGATCAGGGCAGTCAGGATCTTGGGTAACAGCACACGCCACTCCAGCGGTCCCATGAACGGCGCCGAGCGCCGGGCGACAGCGGGACTCGCCACTATCTTCGGTATGCGCATGCTGGGGTTGTTCCTCATCATGCCGGTTTTCACGCTCTATGCGGACGCCCTCGGCGGGTCCACGCCCACGCTGATCGGTTTCGCCATCGGCGCTTACGGGCTCACGCAGGCGCTGCTGCAGATCCCCATGGGCGTGCTCTCCGACCGCCTCGGTCGCCGGCCGGTGATCATCGGGGGGCTGGTGGTGTTCGCCCTGGGCTCGGCGGTGGCGGCGATGTCGGGCACGATCTGGGGCGTGATTGCGGGGCGCGCGCTGCAGGGTGCCGGGGCCATCGCGGCCGCGGTGATGGCGCTGGCCGCGGACACCACCCGGGAGCAGCAGCGTACCAAGGCGATGGCGTTGATCGGGATCAGCGTCGGGCTGGCGTTCATGCTGGCGCTGGTCATCGCGCCGGAGGCGGCTGCGGCGATGGGCCTTTCGGGGATTTTCTGGCTCACGGGCGCGCTGGCGCTGGTGGCGCTGGCGCTGCTGGTCTGGCTGGTGCCGGTGCCGACGACCCGCAGTCATGACCGCGATATCCGTGCCGGGACCTTCGGCGAGGTGCTTCGCAACCCTGACCTGTTGCGCCTGGATGCGAGCGTGATGGTGCTGCACATGATCATGACCGCGCAGTTCGTGGTCCTGCCGGTGGTGATCGCCGATGTGGCGGGACTGGCGCCCGCGGACCACTGGAAGATGTACGTGCCGGTGATGGCGATCTCGGCGCTGCTGATGTTCCCGGCCATCGGTGTGGGCGAGGCCAAGCGGATCATGCACCGGCTGATCGCCGCCGCCGTGGTGGTGCTCATCGTCGGCGAGGTGGCGCTGGCGGACGCGGCCGCCGTCGGTCCCTGGGCCCTGGCGGGGGCGCTGGTGGTGTATTTCACGGCCTTCAACGTGCTCGAGGCCAGCCTGCCCTCGCTGGTCACGCGCTTTGCCCCTCAGGCGGCGCGGGGCGCGGCGCTCGGGGTGTTCTCGACGTCCCAGTTCACCGGCGCGTTCATCGGCGGTGTGCTCGGCGGTGCGGCCTACGGGCGCTTCGGTCCCACCGGCGTGTTCATTGGCGGGGCGGTGCTGGCCGCGGTCTGGCTGGTGTTGATCAGCGGGCTGTCGGCGCCGGTCACCGCGGGGGCCTCCCAGGGGGCGTAGCCGCGGCCGGCGCCCGGCGATCGAATTCTCTACGGTTCAGCAGGAAAGGAGTGACATGACCAAGCTCATCGAGCCCCACGGCGGGGAGCTCAAGGAACTCTACCTTGACGAGGCGGCGGCTGCGGCCGAGAAGGAGCGGGCCCGCGACTATCCGAGCTGGGACCTCACACAGCGCCAGCTCTGCGACCTCGAGCTGCTGCTCAACGGCGGCTTCTCGCCGCTGGAGGGGTTCCTCTCGCCCGCCGACTACGATCGGGTGGTCGATGAGATGCGCCTCGCCGACGGCACGCTGTGGCCGATCCCGGTGACCCTCGATGTCTCCGAGGCGTTCGCCGAGGGGGTCGGGGAAGGGCAGCGCATTGCGCTGCGCGACCCGGAGGGCGTCCTGCTGGCGGTTATGGATGTCGAGGCGCTGTGGCGGCCGGACCGCGAGCGCGAGGCGCAGGGCGTGTTCGCCACGACGGACACCGCCCATGCCGGTGTGGACTACCTCCTCAACCGCAGCAATCCGGTCTACCTCGGTGGTCGCGTCTACGGCGTGAGCGAGCCCGTGCACTATGACTTCAACCACCTCCGCGCGACGCCGCGCCAGCTGCGCGAGCGCTTTGCGCGCAGCGGCTGGCGGCGGGTGGTGGCGTTCCAGACCCGTAACCCGATGCACCGGGCCCACGTGGAGCTGACTTTCCGCGCGGCCAAGCAGGCCGAGGCCAACCTGCTCATCCAGCCGGTGGTGGGCATGACCAAGCCGGGAGACGTGGATCATTACTCCCGCGTGCGCTGCTACGAGCACGTGCTCAAGAAGTACCCGGAGCAGACCACCGCGCTGTCGCTGCTGCCGCTGGCCATGCGCATGGGTGGGCCCCGCGAGGCGGTCTGGCACGCGATCATCCGGCGCAATTACGGCTGCACCCACTTCATCGTCGGGCGCGACCATGCGGGTCCGGGCAAGGGCAGTGACGGCCAGCCATTCTACGGCGAATACGACGCCCAGGAGCTGGTTACGCGCCACGGCGAGGAGCTCGGCATCACCATGGTGCCGTTCCAGATGATGGTCTACGTCAAGGAGCGCGCGGAGTACGCGCCCATCGACGAGGTCGACGAGTCCCGCGAGACGATGCTCCAGATATCGGGCACGGAGTTCCGCCGGCGCATGCGCGAGGGGCTGGATATCCCGGACTGGTTCGGCTATCCGGAGGTGGTCGAGGAGCTGCGCCGGACGTTCCCGCCCAAGCACCTGCAGGGCGTGACCCTCTTCTTCACGGGGCTCTCCGGTTCGGGCAAGTCCACCGTCGCCAACGCGGTGATGGCCAAGCTCATGGAGCTGGGCGGTCGCCGGGTGACCCTGCTCGACGGCGACCTGGTGCGCAAGAACCTCTCCAGCGAGCTCGGTTTCTCCAAGGAGCACCGCGACCTCAACATCCAGCGTATCGGCTTCGTCGCCAGCGAGATCGCCAAGAATGGCGGCATCGCCATCTGTGCGCCGATCGCGCCGTACGCGGCGACCCGGCGCCAGGTCCGCGGGATGGTGGAGGAGGCCAACGGCGGCTTCGTCGAGGTGCACGTGGCGACCCCGCTGGAGGTCTGCGAGGCGCGGGACCGAAAGGGACTCTATGCCAAGGCGCGTGCCGGTATCATCAAGAACTTCACCGGTATCGACGACCCCTATGAGGCCCCGGAGTCCCCGGAACTGGTGCTGGACACCACGGACTCGACGCCGGACGAGGCGGCCCAGGAGGTCATCCTCAAGCTCGAGCAGCTCGGCTACATCAGCCTGCGCTAGCCGGGCGCGGTCGGATATCCCCGGGGGGCGCCGCCCCCCGGTGGCAGTCGCGTCCCGCGGCCTTCGCCTGGTAGAGCGCGGAGTCGGCGCGCATGATCACGCTCTCCAGCTCCACGTCTTCCACGCCGGCCGTGGCCACGCCCACGCTGATCGTCACCGGGATGTCCATGCCCTCGAAGGGCAGTGCCTCTCCGCGAATGCGCTGGGTCAGCCGTGCCGCGATCTCCTCGGCGGCGCCGCTGCCGGCATCCGGCAGGCCAATCAGGAACTCATCCCCACCCACCCGTGCGATCAGGTCGCCGGGCCGGATAACCCCCTCGATCTGCCGCGCGACCCAGCTGAGCACCCGGTCGCCGGCGGTATGGCCGAAGCCGTCGTTGATCTGCTTGAACTGGTCCACGTCGAGCAGCAGCACCGACAGCCGGCTGTGTCCCTGCCGGGCCCGCTGGTGGAGTCGCCCGAGCTGCAGCAGTGCCGTGCGCCGGTTGCACAGGCCGGTGAGATCATCGGTGGTGGCGAGCCGCCGGAGCTCTTCTTCCAGGGCCTTGCGCTCGGTGACGTTGAAGGCCACCCACAGGACCACGGGTTCGTCCGCCTCGTAACCGGGCAGCGGCAGCACCCGGCCGTCGAACCACTGCGGCGTGCCGGCCCGAGGCGAGCGCCGGCGCTCGTTGTCGAGACTGCGTACCTGACGGGCGCTCAGCGTGTACTCCACGCGCTGCAGCTCGCCGCTGCCGAGCGCACGGTGTACCACGTCGAGGAAGTGGTCGGCCGTCTCGGCCGGCAGTACCTCATGGAGGGTGTGACCGGTGAGGCCGCGGCCGTCCTCATAGAGGCGTTCGTCGACCCCGCCGATCACCTCCAGATAGCGGCCGCGGCGGTCGATGACGAAGGAGATGTCGGGAAACGCGCCGAGCACCGCCTCCAGCTGGCGGTTCCGCCGCGAGGTCGCGTCCATCTGTGCCCCTTCTTCCCTGTCGCAGCTTTGCCATGCACCCGAATGCACCGGAGCGTCCCCCGTTTCTGGTCTACATCGCCAGTGTAGCCTCCCGGCGACGTT
>NZ_WNXE01000031.1:26541-29055 GCF_010993615.1 Arhodomonas sp. KWT
TGAAGGCCGGGGAAAGCCGGATGAATGCCCCGCCGCGGGGATGGCTGTGCGCTGGTGCGGCGCGGTATCGTTGCATCGCCCGAAGTATTTTCCGGACAGGGATGGAATTACACCGATGAGCGATGAAACCGTCAGTCCCCGCGTCGCCGTCCTCGGTCTCGGCTACGTGGGTCTGCCGCTGGCCGTGGCCTTTGCGCGCCACTATCCGGTCGTGGGCTTCGACGTGAAGCGCGCCCGGGTCGAGGCGCTGCATGAAGGCCGGGACGATACCCGCGAGGTCTCGCCGGCGGAGCTGGCGGAGGCCGATGGGCTCACGATCACCGATGACCTCGAGGCGCTGCGCGACTGCAACGTCTATATCGTGACCGTGCCCACCCCCATCGACAGCGGCCGCCAGCCGGATCTGTCCCCGCTGCGCGCGGCCAGCGAGACCGTGGGCCGGGTGGTCTCGCCGGGGGATGTGGTGATCTACGAGTCGACCGTTTATCCGGGCGCCACCGAGGAGGTGTGCGTGCCGGTGATCGAGCGCACCTCGGGGCTGGCGTTCAACCGCGACTTCCACGCGGGCTACAGCCCGGAGCGGATCAACCCCGGCGACCGCGCCCACCGTGTTACCGATATCGTCAAGGTCACCTCCGGCTCCACACCGGAGATCGCCGATTTCGTGGACGCCCTCTACGCGCGGGTGATCACCGCCGGTACCCACCGGGCGAGCAGCATCCGGGTCGCGGAGGCGGCCAAGGTCATCGAGAACACCCAGCGCGACGTCAACATCGCGCTGGTCAACGAGCTGGCCATCCTGTTCGAGCGCATGGGCATCGACACCCAGGAGGTGCTGGCGGCGGCGGGGACCAAGTGGAACTTCCTGCCGTTCCGCCCCGGCCTGGTGGGGGGGCACTGCATCGGTGTCGACCCCTACTACCTGACGTTCAAGGCCCAGCAGATGGGGCATCACCCGGAGATGATCCTGGCCGGGCGGCGCATCAACGACGGCATGGGCGGCTACGTGGCGGCCCAGGTGGTCAAGCTGCTGACCAAGCGCAAGCAGCCGGTGGTTGACGCCCGCGTCCTAGTGCTGGGGCTGGCGTTCAAGGAGAACTGTCCGGACCTGCGCAACACCCGGGTGGTGGATATCATCGCCGAGCTCGAGGACTATCACGCCCACGTGAGCGTACACGACCCGGAGGTCGTCGCCGCGGAGGCCGAGGCGGAGTACGGCATCCGTCTGGTCGGCGAGCCGGAGCAGGGCGGTTACGACGCCGTGGTCCTCGCGGTCGCCCATGACCGCTTCCGCGAGCTCGGTGCGGATCTGCGCGGCCTGCTCCGCCCGGGCGGGGTGCTCTACGACATCAAGGGGGCGCTGCCCCGTGACTGTGTCGACGGCCGCCTCTGAGCGGCCGCCGGCGCAACGCCATTCTCTGAGACAGCAACGGGAAGACCATGAAGGTACTCGTCACCGGCGCGGCCGGGTTCATTGGCTATCACGTCGCCGAGCGGCTGCTCGCCCGCGGTGACGAGGTCGTCGGCCTCGACAACCTCAACGACTACTACGACGTCACGCTCAAGCAGGCGCGCCTGGCCCGCCTGGAGGGGGCCGACGGTTTCCGGTTCGTGCGCCTCGACGTCGCCGACCGCGACGGCATGGCCGCGGTCTTCCGCGAGGGCTTCGACCGGGTTATTCACCTGGCCGCCCAGGCGGGGGTGCGCCACTCGCTGGAGGACCCCCACGCCTACGTGGATTCCAACGTGGTCGGGTTCATGAACATCCTGGAGGGGTGCCGGTACAACGACGTCGGCCACCTCGTTTACGCCTCCACCAGCTCGGTCTACGGCTCGCACACGAGCATGCCGTTCTCAGAGCACGACCCCGTCGATCATCCCCTTGCCATCTACGCGGCCACGAAGAAGGCCAACGAGCTGATGGCCCACAGCTACAGCCACCTGTTCGGGCTGCCCACCACCGGGCTGCGCTTCTTCACCGTCTATGGACCGTGGGGGAGGCCGGACATGGCGCTGTTCAAGTTCACGCGGGCGATACTCGCCGGCGAGCCCATCGATGTGTTCAACCATGGTCACCACCAGCGCGACTTCACCTTCGTCGACGACATCGCCGAGGGGGTGGTCCGTGCCTGCGACCACGTCGCCGCCGCCAACCCGGACTGGGACAGCGACCGCCCGGACCCGGCGAGCAGCGCCGCGCCGTACCGCGTCTACAACATCGGCAATAACCGGCCGGTGGAGCTGATGCGCTACATCGAGGTGCTGGAATCGTGCCTGGGCAGGAGTGCGGAGAAGCGCATGCTGCCGATGCAGCCGGGGGACGTGCCGGACACCTACGCGGACTCCTCGCTGCTGGATCAGGCCGTCGGCTACCGTCCCTCGACGAGCGTTGAAGAGGGCGTGGCGCGTTTCGTGGACTGGTACCGGGATTACTATCGCGTGTGAGCCGCGTTACGGGTTGTTGACCGCTCGTCAGATGTGGCTATAATGCGCGCTCTCTTGTCGGGCGAAGGG
>NZ_WNXE01000320.1:0-2199 GCF_010993615.1 Arhodomonas sp. KWT
GAGACGGTGGCCTCGGCGGGCCTGGTCTATCCCGGGATGATCGCCGCCGCCCGCGGGCTGGGGCTGCGGCACCTGCCGCTGGCGAGCGATGGCGAGGGTGTACAGCCGGGCGCGCTGGAGGCCGCCTGCCGCCAGCACGCTGTGCGCGCGGTCTATCTCACGCCGGATCAGAACAACCCGACCGCCGAGGTGATCCCGGGGCACCGGCGTGACGAGCTGCTGGCGGTGGCCGGGCGCCACGACGTCGCCGTGATCGAGGACGCCGTGCACCTGGTGGCCGCGGCGGAGCGCCCGAGCGCGCTGGTGGACCGGGCGCCGGAGCGGGTCATCCATATCACCGGGGTCTCCAAGGTCCTCGCCGGCGGCCTGCGGGTGGGGCTGGTGCAGGCGCCGCCGCGCTGGTTCGACGACGTCGCCCAGGCCCTGCGGGGCAACTGCTGGATGGCGCCGCCGCTGAACGCGGAGGCGGCGTGCCGCTGGATCGACTCGGGCGCGGCCGACGAGCTGGCCCGGCGGCAGCGCGAGGAGATCGCCGCCCGCCAGGCCCTGGTCGCCGAGCACTTCCAGGGTCTGGCGTTTGCCGCGCAGCCGTATGGATTCAATGTCTGGCTCCACCTGCCCGAGCCCTGGCGGGCCGACGAGTTCGCCCGCGCGTGTGCTGCCGAGGGCGTGCGCCTGAAGACCGGTGAACCCTTCGCCGTGGGTCGCCATCCGGTACCGCAGGCGGTACGGTTGGCGATCAGTGCACCGGCCGCGCGCGAGCGGGTGGCCGAGGGGCTCGCCCGGGTGCGCCGCGTGCTCGAGCGCGGGCCCGGGCGGGGCGGCGCGACCCTGTAAGGCGGGGCGGAGTTGACACGCCGCCGGTGGGCGGCGAAGCTTTCCATACGCAAGCGTATGGGCGAATCGGGAGGCCAGTGTGGCAGCGAGCAGCAGTACGCGCAGACGCCGGCGCCGGGACGACCGCGTCGCCGTGGTGGACGGCTTGCGCACCCCCTTCGCGCGGCAGCTCACCGCGTATGCCGATACCGACGCCGTGGCCCTGGGGACGATGGTCGTCAACGAGCTGGTCACCCGCATGGACCTGGATCCGGCGGTGGTGGAGCGGCTGGTCTTCGGCCAGGTGATCATCCGCCCGGAGGCGCCGAACATCGCCCGCGAGGTGGTCCTCGGCGCAGGTCTGCCCGTGACCACGGACGCCTACAGCGTCTCCCGCGCCTGTGCCACCAGCTTCCAGACCACCGCCGACGTGGCCGCGGCCATCGCCCGCGGCGAGATCGAGGCCGGTATCGCCGGCGGGGCGGACTCGGCCTCGGTGCTGCCCATCGGCGTCAGCCGACGGCTCGCCGCGGCGCTGCTCCGCGCCTCGCGGGCGAAGGACTGGCGTGGCCGGCTCGGGGCCTTCTCGGGCGTGCGCCCGCGGGATCTGGCGCCGAAGCCGCCCGCCGTGCGGGACTACACCACCGGTCTCGGCATGGGCGAGATCGCCGAGCAGATGGCCAAGACCCATCGCGTCGGTCGCGAGGCCCAGGATGCCTTCGCGGTGCGCTCACACCAGCGCGCCCACGCCGCCTGGGAGGCCGGCAGGCTGGACGGCGAGGTCATGCACGCCTTCGCCGGGCGGGAGCAGGCGCATATCCACCGGGACAACACCATCCGCGCCGACGCCTCGGAGGCGAGCCTCGCCGGGCTGCGACCGGCCTTCGATCGCCGCCACGGTACGGTGACCGCCGGCAACTCGACCCCGCTCACCGACGGTGCCGCGGCGCTGGTGCTCATGCGTGCCGACCGCGCCCGGGCGCTCGGCTATGAGCCGCTGGGCTTCATCCGCACCTCCGCCTTCTGTGCCGTGGACCCGTTCCGCGACGCCCTCATCGGCCCGAGCCACGTGACGCCCCTGGCCCTGGACCGCGCCGGCCTGACGCTCGCGGACATGGACCTCGTCGACATCCACGAGGCCTTCGCCGCGCAGACCCTGGCGAACCTGCAGTACTGGGACGACCCGGATTTCGCCCGGGACTGGCTCGGGCGCGACGCCCCCATCGGCGAGGTGGACTGGGAGCGGGTCAACGTCAACGGCGGCTCCATCGCCTTCGGCCACCCCTTCGCCGCGACCGGGGCGCGAATGATCGTCCAGACCCTGCGGGAGCTGCGCCGCCGCGGCGGCGGCACCGCACTGACCACGGCCTGCGCCGCCGGCGG
>NZ_WNXE01000321.1:0-2199 GCF_010993615.1 Arhodomonas sp. KWT
CCGCCGGCGGCGCAGGCCGTGGTCAGTGCGGTGCCGCCGCCGCGGCGGCGCAGCTCCCGCAGGGTCTGGACGATCATCCGCGCCCCGGTCGCGGCGAAGGGATGACCGAAGGCGATGGAGCCACCATTGACGTTGACCCGCTCCCAGTCCACCTCGCCGATGGGCTCGTCGCGCCCCAGCCGGTCCCGGGCGAAGTCAGGGTCGTCCCAGTACTTCAGGTTCGCCAGCGTCTGCGCGGCGAAGGCCTCGTGGATGTCGATGAGATCCATGTCCGCGAGCGTCAGACCGGCACGTTCCAGGGCCATGGGGGTCACGTGGCTCGGGCCGATGAGGGCGTCGCGGAACGGGTCCACGGCGCAGAAGGCAGAGGTGCGGATGAAGCCCAGCGGCTCGTGGCCGAGCGCCCGGGCGCGATCGGCACGCATGAGCACCAGCGCGGCGGCACCGTCGGTGAGCGGGGTCGAGTTGCCGGCGGTCACCGTGCCGTGCCGGCGATCGAAGGCCGGCCGCAGCGCGGCGAGGCTCGCCTCCGAGGCGTCGCCGCGGATGGTGTTGTCCCGGTGGATATGCGTCTGCTCCGGCCCGGCGAAGGCGTGCATGACCTCGTCATCCAGCCAGCCGGCCTCCCAGGCGGCGTGGGCGCGCTGGTGCGAGCGCACGGCGAAGGCATCCTGGGCCTCGCGGCTGACGCGATGGGTCTTGGCCATCTGCTCGGCGATCTCGCCCATGCCGAGCCCGGTGGTGTAGTCCCGCACGGCGGGCGGCTTCGGCGCTAGGTCCCGCGGGCGCACGCCCGAAAAGGCCCCGAGCCGGCCGCGCCAGCCCTTGGCCCGAGAGGCCCGCAGCAGCGCCGCCGCGAGCCGGCGGCTGACGCCGATGGGCAGCACGGAGGCCGAATCCGCCCCGCCGGCGATGCCGGCCTCGATCTCGCCGCGGGCGATGGCCGCGGCCACGTCCGCGGTGGTCTGGAAGCTGGTGGCACAGGCGCGGGAGACGCTGTAGGCATCCGTGGTCACGGGCAGGCCCGCACCGAGGACCACCTCTCGGGCGATGTTCGGCGCCTCCGGCCGGATGATCACCTGGCCGAAAACCAGCCGCTCCACCACCGCCGGATCCAGGTCCATGCGGGTGACCAGCTCGTTGACGACCATGGTCCCCAGGGCCACGGCGTCGGTATCGGCGTACGCGGTGAGCTGCCGCGCGAAGGGGGTGCGCAGCCCGTCCACCACGGCAACCCGATCGTCCCGGCGCCGGCGTCTGCGCGTACTGCTGCTCGCTGCCACACTGGCCTCCCGATTCGCCCATACGCTTGCGTATGGAAAGCTTCGCCGCCCGCCGGCGGCGTGTCAACTCCGCCCCGCCTCACAGGGTCGTGCCGCCCCGGCCGGGCCCGCGCTCGAGCACGCGGCGCACCCGCGCAAGCCCCTCGGCCACGCGCTCGCGGGCGGCGGGGGCGCTGATCGCCAACCGTACCGCCTGCGGTACCGGATGGCGACCCACCGCAAAGGGCTCGCCGGTCTTCAGGCGCACGCCCTCGGCGGCGCACGCACGGGCGAACTCGTCGGCCCGCCAGGGCTCTGGGAGGTGGAGCCAGACATTGAATCCATACGGCTGCGCGGCGAACGCCAGACCCTGGAAGTGCCCGGCGGCGAGGGCCTGGCGGGCACCGATCTCGTCGCGCTGCCGCCGCGCCAGCTCGTCCGCGGCGCCCGAGTCGATCCAGCGGCACGCCGCCTCCGCGTTCAGCGGCGGCGCCATCCAGCAGTTGCCGCGCAGGGCCTGGGCGACGTCGTCGAACCAGCGTGGCGGCGCCTGCACCAGCCCCACCCGCAGACCGCCGGCGAGGACCTTGGACACCCCGGTGATATGGATGACCCGCTCCGGCGCCCGGTCCACCAGCGCCGCCGGGCGTTCCGCCGCGGCCACCAGGTGCACGGCGTCCTCGATCACGGCGACGCCGTGACGCTCGGCCACCGCGAGGAGCTCGTCGCGGCGGTGCTCCGGGATCGCCTCGGTGGTGGGGTTGTTCTGGTCCGGGGTGAGGTAGACCGCGCGCACGGCGTGCTGACGGCAGGCGGCCTCCAGCGCGTACGGCTGCACGCCCTCGCCGTCGCTCGCCAGGGGCAGGTGCCGCAGCCCCAGCCCGCGGGCGGCGGCGATCATCCCGGGATAGACCAGGCCCGCCGAGGCCACCGTCTC
>NZ_WNXE01000322.1:0-2181 GCF_010993615.1 Arhodomonas sp. KWT
TGGCGGCGAGGGCCCGCAGGGGCCCGCCCATCACGCCCAGTGCCGTCAGGGCCTGGAGGAATCGCCGCCGCTGCATGATCAGAACACCTCTTCCTTGTCCCCGCCCGCCTTGGCTGCGAGGCCCTCCGCGCGCTCGAGTTTCTCCTTCATCGCGTCCACCGCCCCGCGGAGCTCGGAGAGCTCGGCGCCCTGATCGATGAGCCGGGGCAGCGTCACGTTGAAGTCCTTCTCCAGGGCCTCGACGAGCTCGGCGTCCTGCTCGATGAGCAGTCCCTCGATGCCCTCGAAGCGCTCCATGTAGGTGCTGTGCACGAGCTCCTTGGCCTCCTTCGTCTCGCCCTCGGCATACTCGGCGACAACGCGGTCGAGATTGTGTTCGATCTCTCCGATCGTTGCCACCGGCCCGGAGGCACCGTGCCCGCGCGCATCGTCTCCGCCGGGCCCCCCGCCGCGCTTCTGCTGCATCGCGGCCAGGCGCACGGCACCCACGCCCTGCCAGAGCGCGTGATCCAGTGCGTCCACCTGTTCGCGGACGGCCTCGTCCGGGCGCTCCTTCTCGATGGCCTCCTTGACGCCGTAGATGCCCTGCCAGATCGATGCGTAGATCGTGGCGGCGGTGGTCTCGATGGCGGCGTGCAGCTTGACGGACTCCCATTTGTCGATCAGGGCCTGGGGATCCGCTGCTTCGCCCCCGGCGTAGGCATCGGCGAGGCCGCTGGCGGTCTCGGTCATGGCGCGGGCGTCGGAGACGTAGGTGTCGATGTGCTCGTGCATCGCCTCGACGTGTTCGCCGGCTTCACCGTCGGCCTGGACGGCGCCGCTGAACAGGGCGCCGGCGGCGAGGGTCGCGGTCGCGATGGCGCAGAGCGTGCGGCCGGTTCGGTTGGTCATCGGGGCGTCCTCCGTCAGTGGATCGATAATAGCGTGATTGAGGATGATAACGATTCGGTTTCTCTGGAAGAACCCCCCGGCGCTGCGCTGTAACAGTGCGCCCCTCGTAAATGGTTAAAATGCGACGAGAGGTATGACCGGGGCGAAGGACAGGCCATGAGCAGCGGATATCGCATCGATCCACGTCGCGGCGCCGACGAGGAGGTCCGGCGGATCGTCGAGGACCGAATCCAGCGTGCCGACGAGGCACTCGCCCTGCCCCGAGACCGGGGTGCCGAGGGCGTGCACGAGGCACGCAAGCGGCTGAAGGAGATACGCGCCGTCGTCCGCCTGGTGCGTCCGCATCTGGGCAAGCGTTTCGGTAGCGAAAATACCCGTTACCGTGACATTGCCCGGGGGCTGTCGGGCATCCGCGATGCCGCGGCCCTGGTGGAATGCTGGGACGCCCTCGTTGCCGACGAGCCCCGCCGGTTCTCCAGTACGGCGATGCAGCGGGTACGTGAGCGGCTGACGGCGCGTGCCGACGCGGCGGGGCAGGGCGCGGATGCCGACGCGGTCGCCGCCGCCCGGCAATCCCTCGGCGATGCGCGGGCAGCGCTGAGCGACTGGCCGCTGCCGCGGGACGGCTTCGCGCTGTTCCGCGGCGGCCTTGCCCGGACCTTCGGCGACGGCGCACGCGCGCTGGCGGCGGTGGAGAAGGGCATCACCGACGAGCGGTTGCACGAGTGGCGCAAGCGGGTGAAGGACCACTGGTACCACACCTGCCTGTTCGAGCGCTGCTGGCCGGAGATGCTCGAGGCCCGGCGCCGGTGCCTCAAGGGGCTGTCCGACGCCCTCGGCGACGATCACGACCTGGCCGTGATGCATGCGCTGATGGCTGAAGAGCCGGCGCTGTTCGGCGCCGCCGCTACCCGCGCCGCCATCGTCCGGGCCGTCTCGCGGCGCCGTACCCGGCTGACGCGTCGGGCCGTTGCCACCGGGCGGCGCCTATACGCCGAGGAGGGCGATGTGCTGGTGGCGCGCTGGCGCGCCTACTGGCGCCTGACCCGCAAGGGCCGATGAATGCTCCGCCTCCCGCGGGGTATTCGCTCGGAGGAGAGTGCCGCATGACCGGAGAACGCGTGACGCCGGGCATCGCTGCCCGCGGGCCGCGCCGCCCCGCCCGGCAAGGTTGTGGGCACCCTGAACGCACTCGTACGGGACGCCGCGGAGCGACATGAACATCCTGGCACTGCACAACCTCAAGGGCGGCGTCGGCAAGACCGCCGCCGCCGTCAATCTCGCCTGGGA
>NZ_WNXE01000323.1:0-2168 GCF_010993615.1 Arhodomonas sp. KWT
TTCGCCGAGCAGTACGCGCTCGTGGTGCTGGACTGCCCGCCGGGGCTGTCCCGCTTCGCCGAGCAGGTCGCGCGGGCGGCGGACCGGGTGCTGGTGCCAGTGGTGCCGAGCCCGCTGTCACTGCGGGCGTGGACGCAGATGCGCGAGCACCTGGGCGGCAAGAAGTCGGTGCGCCGGCGGCTCTCCCCGTTCTTCAGCCTGGTGGACCGCCGCCGCCGTTTGCACCGGGACTGGCTGGCGGAGCCGCCCGCGGCCTTCGAGGGGCTGATGGCCGGCTGGGTCCCCTATGCCAGCGTGGTCGAGCGCATGGGCCTGGAGCAGGCACCGGTGGGGACGTTCGCCCCGCGCAGCGCCGCCGCCAGGGCGTATGCCGGGCTCTGGGCCGAGGTCGCCGCCGGGTTCGGACGCTGATCCCCTGTCGCGGGGATCAGCCGGCGGCCGCGACCGGGGCGGCGTCCCGGTCGTCGGTCCAGCGCGTCCAGTGCCCGGCACGGTGGTAACGCCAGGCGAGCTGCCCGGACTCGTCCACTGCCAGCAGGTGCGCCCAGCGGTTGTCGAACATCGCGCGGACGTCGTCATGGCGCCGCAGGACCCGGTCTATGGCCTCCGTCGGGGCCTCGATGACCACCGTCAGCCTCAGGGGGTGGTGGGCGGGTCGGTCGCCGTCGTGTACCGACTGCCAGGGCAGTCCGGTACGCAGCGCACCACCGTTGCCCTCGACCACGCCGATACCCCCGGTGACGTTGTGCAGGACCTTGCTGCCCCCGCCGAACGTCTCCGGCGCCACCGTCGAGCCGTAATACTGCAGGTTGATCCAGCTCGCCACGACGACCGGTGCCGTCAGGATCTGCTCGAGGACGCGGAAGCCCTCGTCATCGCGCCATTCGTAGCTGTGCAGAAAGGCCCGGCCGCCGAGGTCACGGCCACGGGTGCGGTGCCTCGGCGCCACGATGAAGGCGCTGCAGCCGGCCAGGCCCCACTCCGGGCGCAGCTCGGCCCAGTTGCGGCCCCGGGCGGCCACGTCCGACCCGTGCCTGGCCCGGGGCAGCCGCCGCGCGCGTTCGTCGCGGGCGAGTTCGCCGGCGGTGTCGAACCGCTGCGCGAGCCTCGCCAGGTCATCCCGGTGCGCGGATGACGGGGCGTCACCGTCGAAGAGCATGACCCGGTCCGAGGTGGTGTCGTGGAGCGCGCCCACGAAGAGCGTGTCCGCGGGAACCGGTATGCCGCGCCCGGCCAGCCGCGCCCTGACATCCGGGTCGTTGAGCAGGCCGGCGAGCGCCCTGGCGTTGACGTCCCCGGCGTGTCCGCCGCAGGCGCCGCACTGCAGCGTGCCGGCGTGCGGATTGTTGGTGACCCCGGCGCCATGGCCGACGAAGACCACCAGTCGGGAGAAGTTGTTCGTGAGCGACATCGTCCGCAGGACGGACTCGGCGGTCTCCGCGCGTTCCTCCGGGCCGAGACCCGGAATGTCCGGGGCGGGGGCTGCGCTGCCCTGGTGGCGCCGGTGCAGACCGAGGCTGTCGCCCAGCAGCTTGCCGGCGTAGACGGGGCCCATCGACTCCACGAACGCGAAGGACGATACGGCTGCGAGCTTGAAGCGCTTCCACGCCCGTGACGCGCGCGCCCTGATCCAGTGCCCGGCGGTCCCGCCCGTCTCCGGTGTGCGGCTCTCCAGTGCCGGGGGCACGAGCCCCGGGCAGCGTGCCTCGCAGAGGTGCGAGCCGGCCTCCCGGTGTGCCAGCGGCAGACCGAAGAATCCCGCGAAGCCCAGCGTCTGTACCGACGGCGCGACCCGTTCCAGGCAGCGCCGGAAGACCTCCGAGCGGACATCGATGCAGAATACGGCCTGGGTGTCCGGCCGGTCGTCGTCGGCCTGACTGTCCGGCGTGAGCTGTTCGGGCAGCCGGCGCTGGGCACTGCGCTCCGCGGCGTCCTGCAGCAGCGCGTCGACGATGTGCCGTTCCTGCGGGGAAACCGGCCGGGCATGGCTGGCGCAGACGTCCCGCCAGTCGGCCTCGATCGCCTCGCGGTGGTGCCGGAACAGGGCCTGCTCCCACGCCATTCGTACCGCCAGCAGCCCCACCGCGGTGCGGTCCGTGTCGTCGTTCAGCTCGGCGCGCCAGAGGCGGTAACGTGCCAGCTGCGCCCATCCGCCGAGGTCCATGAGC
>NZ_WNXE01000324.1:0-2167 GCF_010993615.1 Arhodomonas sp. KWT
TGGCGGCGAGGGCCCGCAGGGGCCCGCCCATCACGCCCAGTGCCGTCAGGGCCTGGAGGAATCGCCGCCGCTGCATGCTCAGAACACCTTTTCCTTGTCGTCGCCCGCCTTGGCCGCGAGGCCCTCCGCGCGCTCGAGCTTCTCCTTCATCGCGTCCACCGCCCCACGGAGCTCGGAGAGCTCGGCGCCCTGGTCGATCAGCCGGGGCAGCGTCACGTTGAAGGCCTTCTCCAGCGCCTCGACGAGCTCGGCGTCCTGCTCGATGAGCAGTCCCTCGATGCCCTCGAAGCGCTCCATGTACGTGCTGTGCACGAGTTCCCTGGCCTCCTTCGTCTCGCCCTCGGCATACTCGGCGACAACGCGGTCGAGATTGTGTTCGATCTCCCCGATCGTTGCCACCGGCCCGGACGCGCCGTGCCCGTGTTCCTCCTGCCCGCCGCGCTTCTGCTGCATCGCGGCCAGGCGTACGGCGCCCACGCCCTGCCAGAGCGCGTGATCCAGTGCGTCCACCTGCTCGCGGACGGCCTCGTCCGGGCGCTCCTTCTCGATGGCCTCCTTGACGCCGTAGATGCCCTGCCAGATCGATGAGTAGATCGTGGCGGCGGTGGTCTCGACGGCGGCGTGCAGCTTCACGGACTCCCATTTGTCGATCAGGGCCTGGGGATCCGCTGCTTCGCCCCTGGCGTAGGCATCGGCGAGGCCGCTGGCGGTCTCGGTCATGGCGCGGGCGTCCGAGACATAGGTGTCGATGTGCTCGTGCATCGCCTTGACGTGTTCGCCGGCTTCACCGTCGGCCTGGACGGCGCTGCTGAACAGGGCGCCGGCGGCCAGCGCCGCGGTCGCGATGGTGCAGAGCGTGCGGCCGGTTCGGTTGGTCATCGGGGCGTCCTCCGTCAGTGGATCGTTAATCGCGTGATTGAGGATGATAACGATTCTGTTTCTCTGGAAGAAGCCCCCAGCGCTGCGCTGTAACAGTGCGCGCCACGTAAATGGTTAGAATGTGACGAGACGCATGACCGGAATGACGTACAGGCCATGAGCAGCGGATATCGCATCGATCCACGCCGCGGTGCCGACGACGAGGTCCGGCGGGTCGTCGCGGACCGAATCGAGCGTGCCGACGAGGCGCTTGCCCTGCCCGGGGACCGGCGCGCCGAGGGCGTGCACGAGGCGCGCAAGCGGCTGAAGGAGATACGCGCCGTTGTCCGCCTGCTGCGTCCGCATCTGGGCAGGCGTTTCCGTGGCGAAAACACCCGCTACCGTGACATCGCCCGGGGGCTGTCGGGCATGCGCGACGCCGCCGCCCTGGTGGAATGCTGGGACGCCCTCGCCGCCGACGAGCCCCGCCGGTTCTCCAGTACGGCGATGCAGCGCGTGCGCGAGCGGCTGGCGGCGCGCGCCGACGAGGCGGGGCAGGGCGCGGACGCCGACGCGATCGCCGCCGCCCGGCAATCCCTCGGCGATGCGCGCGCCGCGCTGACTGATTGGCCGTTGCCGCGGGGCGGCTTCGCGCTGTTTCGCGGCGGCCTTGCCCGGACCTTCGGCGACGGCGCACGCGCGCTGGCGGCGGTGGAGAAGGGGGTTACCGACGAGCGGCTGCACGAGTGGCGCAAGCGGGTGAAGGACCACTGGTACCACACCTGCCTGTTCGAGCGCTGCTGGCCGGAGATGCTCGAGGCCCGGCGCCGGTGCCTCAAGGGACTGTCCGACGCCCTTGGCGACGACCACGACCTCGCCGTGATGCATGCGCTGATGGCCGAGGAGCCGGCGCTGTTCGGTGCCGCCGCTACCCGTGCCGCCATCGTCCGGGCCGTCTCGCGGCGCCGTACCCGGCTGACGCGTCGGGCCGTGGCGTCCGGGCGGCGCCTCTACGCCGAGGAGAGCAATGTGCTGGTGGCGCGCTGGCGCGCCTACTGGCGTTTGACCCGCAAGGGCCGATGAATGTCCGCCTCCCGCGGGGTATTCGCCCGGAGGAGAGGGCGGCATGACCGGGGAACGCATGACCCGGGCATCGTTGCCGACAGGCCGCGACGCCCCGCCCGGGACGGTCGCGGGCACCCTGAACACACTCGTACGGGACGCCGCGGAGTGACATGAACATCCTGGCACTGCACAACCTCAAGGGCGGCGTCGGCAAGACCGCCGCCGCCGTCAATCTCGCCTGGGA